>JBATTL010000313.1:0-22645 GCA_049670525.1 Thiohalocapsa sp.
TTTCAACCCAGAAGAAGCAGTCGGCGAGTGCTGACTTCATGTAACCCATTGGCTCTCCTCGCACCATGCCAACTGCGGAGCAGTGGCAAAGAGTCGCCGCTTGGGTGAGAGCAAGCTATGAGCGTTACTCAACTGAGACAGTTTTTTACCGTCTTGACGGCTGCCTACCATCCAACCTTAGGTTCAACGCATATACTGAATCAAAAACGGCGAGCAAAACGCGAAACTGAATGATTAGCGCAATACTGCAGCTGACGCGAGTATAGAGCAGATCAGCAACGACGAGCAGAGTGCTTAGGTCCAACCTTCAGCAGTCTATTAGGCCGTTCACAAATGGCGCCGACGACTGCCACTTCTCGGCTTTGCGAGATGCGCCGGCTCCAGAAGAGCGTCGTTTTGTGACAGCCCATCCTCGCCGAGCAATACCAGCTCACACACCGAGCGAATCACCTTACGCAACGGGTCTTCAGCAATAAGCTCCAACCACATAGGCAGTCCCACCCTCACTTCCAGCGCACGGCCATTGTTATGTACCGATCATCTAGCTACCTTTCGAGACGTCCCTGTTTAGGCGGACGGCGGTCGGCCATCCCTACATTGATGGCTTTAATTTTTTACGCGCAATCCGCTTATTCCTTTACCTGGCAACCGACGCAACTCCAGTACGCGCTGATGCCTGATTACTGCAAAGCCAGGATGTCGCATCATTTCAATAATCGCCAAGGCAAATGGAGAAATCGATTCCCCGTCAACGAAGCCCAGATAAAGTACTGGCACGAAAAGGTCGGCGCCGATTTTATGCACATGCACCATTACTGCGCCGGACTCGGTTGGCTGATGCAAGCCGAAACGCCATCATATACAAGAAGAAACTGGGCCTACAGGCAGGCAGAAGAAGAGATCGCCTACACGATTGGAAGATCGGTCGCAACATCGCCAATTTGGGTCGAAATGAACATTGCCCAAGCGAAGGCCAAGGCAGGACTCCGCAAGCAAAAAGAGGCGATTTCGCAGCTATCGCAGCTCCAGTCACAGTATCCGAAAAGCCCGGATATCTATGTCGCTATGGCGCAAATCCTGAACCGAACCGGAAAGACGGAAGATGCGATAACGATACTTGAAAATGGAATGGACAAGACCTCGAAGAAAGGCCCACTACTGTTTTATCTCGCACGCTACTACTACGATATCGGCGATGTCCGCATGGCCAACGAGTTATTGCCGATCGCTGAGGCACAGGGCATGAAGATGGACGGCCTTCGTAAGCTGCTAGGGACGAAAAAGAATACGCAGGAGTAAGGCAACTGCCGGAGGCATTCCTGCCAAAATGACGCCGGACTGGCGTTCCCTTTCAAGCAGGGCTGGCGTGAGCGCAGCATGCTATGTGACTGCCCGTCCGACACATAATGGGGCGCCGAAACCAGTCAGACAGCATGAAAGTTGACAGAAATCGCCAGAGCTTAATCTCCGACGGGGCACTCAAGCGCCGCCCCGGCTTGGCGTACAGGACCGCCTAGCGGGTCAAGCACAACTGCTGGAAGCGATCGGCGAGCGCAAGTCCCGCTGCCTGCTGCAAGGAGTGGTGCTCGCCGACGTCGCCGCGCTCGGTTGCGTGGACTCCGACAGAACCGGGTCGCCGCTACGAGAACAGGGCGCCGTCTACGGCGGCGACCGAGTTCGACTCCGAGGCACACCGGAGGCACGACCCTTACGATTCGAGCGCCGACTCCGCCGCCGAGAACTTCGCGGCCTGGGCCGCATTGGAACCGTCCCCGAGGTGCATCGGTTTACCGATGGCTGCGCCAGTTTCAGTGCGGCCGGTGCCGAAGGTTATGCTCGCAGCGCCCTCATCGCCGCTCGCGACAAGTCCTTCGCGTTGGTGCCGTTCGTTGGATCAACACCTTTCTCTCCAACGCCAAGGACGCCATCAGTGCCATCTACCATCATTTTGACTTCGACAATTTCCGCCACCGTTCTCTTGCCGAGGGGCGGTACAGCTTCAACCGCCGCTTTGATCTAACCTCACTCGTCGGCAGTCTCGCAAAAGAGCGTGCGCGCACCGCGCCCGGAGCATTGGCTGCGGCTTGCGGCCACGGGAGCAGATGAGTTATTGAGCTAAATCACATAAGACATCGATCATTGCGGCGTGATCAAACTGCGTATCGTATTAAACCACAGCAACCCTAGGACATGCATGCCTTTGGCACAGCAATCACACACCACGTAAATCGCCGTCACGAAACGGTCCGCTTCATAAACGGCGCCGAGTTACCAGCAGGGGGTTGTAGACCTAGCAATCAATAGGCCATGCGAAACTGCCACATCTCGTCCCCTCGGGAAGAACCTGTAGCCGATTTCCAGGAACGACCAATTTTGCTTACTGATGAACAACTCCAAAACACCCACTAGCTCTTTAGCAAAAGCACCTTGCATTATCCCTAGCCATGCCCAGGACCGTTTCGTTGCCAAAGCCAAGTCCATGCACCTCAATCCGGATAGTGTTTGGATTGGAGGCTACGTTGACTACGAATGGCACCACTTGCGCCCAATCCTAGAAGGTTTCGGCATTGAGGTTTCAGGCAAACGGATACTGGAATTTGGGAGTAATGTGGGCGCTTCTGCGATTGTCTTTCGTCAATTGGGCGCGCGGGTGAACGCGGTCGACGTATCAGCGAATTACGTTGAACTAGCTCGATACAATGCCCTGCGTTATGGATTGAGCTCCATCGAATTTCAGCACGTGGCAGACACTCGGAAGCTACCGTTCGATAGCGCCAGCATCGATCTCGTCAGTTGCAACAGCGTGCTGGAGTATGTCGATCCAGGGCATCTTCAAGCAGTCCAGCGCGAGATCGATCGGGTCCTCAGGCCTGGCGGGCTCATATTGGTCACCGGCACCAGTTCGCGCTTGTGGCCTCGCGAGGTTCACTCGCAGGCGTGGCTGGTGAACTACGTGCCGTTTGCTCTTGAGCGCATGCTGCCTCTAAAGCAGCAATTGACCCGCGGCGTCTGGCCTTGGTCGATCCGGCGCGGCTTTGGTCCAAGCTATCGGAACCTCGATGCCGAAGACGG
The DNA here is from genome assembly GCA_049670525.1 of Thiohalocapsa sp. Taxonomy (GTDB): domain Bacteria; phylum Pseudomonadota; class Gammaproteobacteria; order Chromatiales; family Chromatiaceae; genus Thiohalocapsa. The sequence continues at coordinate 3,073 of JBATTL010000313.1, forward strand.
TGGCCGTGCCTTCCTCAAGTCACGCGCGGCCATGTCGCCGCCGAAGGGCGGTCCAGCACACCGATTCATAGCCTGGATCGCACGGCTCACAAACAGTGGTCCCGGCATGTGGATGAACAACATCTCCTGTATCTTGCAAAAACCGTCGAACGAGCGACCGAAGTACCCAGGTTGATGCTAACCTAACGGGCGTCGGCGGTTACGTTCCCGACCTAAGCGCGTAACATTCTCACTGTTGCAAGCTTTCCGGGGCGAGATGTTTGTACAAGATCCTACCTGAATGCAATGGTTCTATATGCCCTGCCGCGCCCAGTAACTTCTCCGATCCTCAAGGCGCTGAGGGCTGAAAACGCTGCCCGCCGGCAAATCAGGAACCCAGTGCAGTGACGAACCGAGGCGGGACGCAACCTACCCCGCGCCTGCGCACTTTAGCCGTTGAGACAGAACGTTGAAAGTCAAGGTTTTCTTCACCGTCGACGTTGAAGTCTGGTGCGGCAGTTGGGATACGTTGGACACCTGTTTCCCCGAGGCTTATCAGCGCTACATTTACGGCCCGACGCCGTGCGGCAACTACGGTCTGCCCCGAATACTCGATCAGCTCGAATACCATGGTCTAAAGGGTGTCTTTTTTACGGAACCCCTGTTCAGCGCCCGCTTCGGATGCGCGTATCTGCAAGAGACGGTTGGCTTGATACAAGGCGCAGGTCAAGAGGTTCAGTTACATTTGCACACGGAATGGGCGAGCGAGACTTCACCGCCGCTGCTACCAGGACTGACAAATCGGCGGCAGCACCTTTGTTATCTTGACGGCGCTGATCAGACTGCACTGATACGCATTGGACGCGACCTTCTTGGCGCCGCTGGCGCAACCCCGATAAACGCCTTCCGCGCTGGCAGCTTCGGCATTAACCCAGGCACCTGGAAGGCGCTGCACGACCTTCGAATCCCGTTCGATTCGAGCTACAATGGAATGTGGATGCCGGACTTCGCCACACGGAAAAGCTATGGTTCAATGCATCAACCTCGCCGTATCGAAGGAGTCTGGGAATATCCCTTGAGCCTTTTCATCGGAGCTTCAGGCCGTACACGCCATGCTCAACTTGGAGCCTGCTCCTATAGAGAGCTAGCATGGTTGCTATGGCAAGCCGCTGAACAATCCTGGGAATCCGTCGTCATCCTGTCTCACAATTTCGAATTACTGAATCAGTCAAAGACTCGCCCCGACCCGATCGTCGATCAGCGATTCCAACGCCTATGTACCCTCTTGCAGCGTAACGATGACGTATTTGATACCGTAGGTTTTCACGACCTTAAGCCCAGATCCAAAATCGACGTCGGACCGCCGCCCCGATCCACGCTAAATCTAACCGCCGAGCGTTGGTTAGAACAAGCATGGCGCCGCGTGTATAAATGACCGCCGGCTAAACCGCGCTGCATCCATGTGCGCAATAGGCCATCGACCGAGCGACAACACCAACCAATGACTTCAGTAACGCAGCCCGTGGCGACCGAGACTTTCGAGTCATGACAGTCGATCCAACTTAACAAGGCGCGACCAGTAGATGCCATAATTTAGGGCCCGTCCTGCTGAAACGGAGCCTACCGATCTAAGCTGACCCGAACGAGATACCGACCTCGGTGTGGCTTGACAATCAACGCGCTTTTGGTTGACAAGTGCGCTCCCCGTAATTCCTACATAAAAAAGCTTGTGAACCCCAACGTCGCCGTTTTGAATCTCGGCCACAGCGCACTCGGTATCGCCCGCGCCCTCGCGCCCCTAGGCGCGAAGGTCACGGTATTCGCGAAACGCACGGGAGACATCGGCGCTGGTTCACGCTATCTGCGGGTATGCAGCGCCCCGGATAGCGCGGAGGACGGCGGCGCCCCCTTGCGGGACTTCCTTATCCGGTATGCGGCATGTTGCCCGTCGCGCCCGATACTCTTTCCCACACGCGACCTAGATGTCGGCTTCATCGACGGACATCGCCACGACCTCGTACGCCACTTCGCAATCGCACAGCCAGCGCATGACATCCTCGATCTTATTATCAACAAGACGCGACTGGCCGAGGCCGCCGCCAATTTCGGGATCGCCACCCCACGCACGTTGCAGTTCGACGCGGCAACGCCCGACCCCGTCCGACTACCCGACAACCTCAATTATCCTTTAATAATAAGAGCCATATACGCCCATGAACCACACGCCAAAGGCATTTCCGTCGGCAAAAACCAAGTCAAAGCTCACATCGCGGAGTCCTCTTCAGACGCAATACGGCAGGCGAAGCGCCTACTCGACGAGGGCATCTCTATCTTCATCCAAGAGTTTATTGCTGGCAGCACCGATCGCCTCGTCATTTGTGCCGGATACGTTGGAGTTTCAGAAAAGTACACGCGCGTCTTCACTGCCAGAAAGCTCCTGCAATACCCGGAGGCTGCAGGCATTGGACAAGTCGTTGAAACTACCAACCAACCAGAACTCGCCAAGAGCACAATTGCATTTCTACGACACCTAGGCTTCAGGGGCATCTTCGAGGCAGAATTCAAATTAGATCCTAGAGGTGTTCCGCAACTCATCGAAGTAAATCCGCGTCACTGGGATCAACATCGTCTCGGCAGCGCGCGTGGCGTGGACGTCTCTATCCTCGCTACTGAAGATCTCCTCGGCGCACGGTCCAATCGCGGAGAGCATTTCTATCGTCGCGCGGTTTGGTATGATGATCCATTCGTCATGCGCCTCACAGCAAGAGGAGATCCGATTTGGCGTCAACTGCAGACCCGCTTAAAGCACGATGCTGAGCCCGCCCATCGTATCGACTCTATCTTTTCATTATCAGATCCAGTACCTGCTTTGCGGATCTATTCGAGCATGGCCATTGAAATACTAGTTAAACCTTTTCGACCCTTGGTTTTACGCGGAACGTCCCGCAATCGCGCGCGTGCGCCGTAACGCGGAAACGAACCAACCGAACTCAATCAGCGCGCCCTCCAAAACCTGTTTTTCCGTCCACCAATTAGTTAATTTCGTTCAAACGGCCTTGCGCCGCCTCACAAATGACGAAGCGACCACGCCCAACATGGGAAAGAAAAATACTGTTAATCATGACCAGTCGGGCGCCTGGCGCTGACGGAGATTATCTCCGCTTTAAAAATATTTTCCCCCTACTTGCGCAGACCTGCGACATCACATTGCTTTATCTTGACGCACACCAAAGCGTTGAATATTTTGAGGTATTTTCGTCTTACTTTGAAGAGGCTGCATACCTTCATTATCAGCCTATGATGCCGACCCGCTCTGCGCGAGTCTTGGATTTTCTCACATTTCAATCAGAACATGCGCTTTATAGACGGGACCCTGACCTTCGCGCCAAGGTGACTCAGTTGGTTTCAGACACCATAAAACGCAAGCGTATCGACCTTATTTTGTCCTGGGTACGGTCCGCAGAACAATTTCTAAAGCAAGCCACCGTACCTGTGCTATTCGACCTGTGCGACGCCCTGTCATTGCAACTCTACCGAGAACTAAGAAACCAGCCGTCTCCGAGAAATTACCTCTATTATCAGCGTATCAAACATTTTGAGTCAGGCATCGTAGCCCAGTATCCCGTAACATTCGTATCCCAGAATGACGCAAACTGGTTCGAACGCCGACTGGACGCCAGCGTCATCCCCAACGGTGTTGATCTCACCTCGGTGTGCAAGCCAGGACAATGCCAAGAGTCTGGCAGCATCGTGTTCTCCGGCGCCATGGGGTTCAAACCGAACGTCGAGGCCGTCCTGAATTTCGCAGATGCTGTTCTCCCAAGTATTACCGCGCGATACCCACGTCTGACCTGGTATATCGTGGGAACCAACCCCGCACGGGAGATATTAGATTTGCGACAGCGCCCTAACCTGGTCGTAACCGGAAAGGTCGACAGCATCGCTGAGTATATCTGTCGTGCCCAGGTAGTTATCTGCCCGATGATCTCCGGATCGGGAATCAAAAACAAGGTGCTGGAAGCAATGGCTCTACAAAGGCCTGTGGTATCGACCCGTCTCGGCGTCGAAGGCATCATGTGCACCAATGGAGAGAACGTCCTAATCGCGGACCACCCGCTGGAATTCGCCAACGCCGTACTGCGGTTACTTGGGGACGAAGGAGAACGTCAGAGGCTTGCAATCGCGGGAAGACAACTCGTTGCCACACACTACACCTGGACTGAGACTACGCGGCGATACGAAGCTCTCTTCGACCGCCTGATCCATGAGCACACAACAACAAATAGGACGTTGCGATGACCAGCACCGCAAACGAAACGCCGCCTCGAATCTTCTTCGGTCATCACAAGGCGGCGACCAGCTGGGTCATAAAGATTCTCTCCGATTTGGCACATCTCAACGGCTTCCGAATTGAGACGATCAACACGGCCGGCGAACTAAATCAAGCCATTCTCGACCGCCTAGCTAGCGGAGAAACGCAATTTCTCGCATTCCGCAATGCCGATCCAGCGTACCTGCCTGCGCTTGGGAGCTTTGTCGGCTTTCACATCATCCGTGACCCCAGAGACATCCTTGTTTCGTCCTACTTTTCACATCGAAACAGCCATCCCACCGAAAACTGGCCCGAACTCGCCGAACATAGCGCTCGCCTGCAAAGACTTGACCAGACTTCGGGCTTAGTCGCCGACATGGAGTTCTGCACAGAACTGACGACGAACGGGTTTTCAGTGCGCCCTCTCACCTGCATGCGGGACTGGGACTATGAGCGAAAAGATATCCATGAATTAAAGTATGAGGAGGTGATACTCGACCCGTATGGCTCTTTTCTCGATATTTTTCAGTTTCTCCAGCTCCTAAGCGACGACGAGATCGGCGTGCACACATTGTCGAGCCATATACTACGAATTCTGCGAGGGCGTGCCATTCGTAACAAATCAGGCCCGCCTCCCTTGCTCCCGACATGGAACATCTTGGCCAGCGTTTACGATAACCGTTTCGCAAGAAAAACTGCAGGCCGCCGACCCGGCGACGAAGACCCTATGAGCCACTACCGAAAGGGCGTCTCTGGAGACTGGGAGAACTACTTCACGCCTGAGCTAACCGCGCGCTTCAACCATCTTTTCGGTGACATCCTCTCGAGGCTTAGCTACCCGCGCGGGCGCGGCCCCGAAGTGCCCCAAGTGTAACGATCAACACCTAACGCTATTACCGCACGTTGCTTCCCCATACCTCCCAACGAACACCCACCGCAGTGCTATTCTGCCCACGCGCACTCTATGCAGATGACCAAACCGCAGATCCACCCCAGGGAGCAATACCAGATATAGTCTATGCTAAGTGACCGAATTCTCAGTTCACCGCGGCACGACAACATGATAGAAATTGCCCTTGGCCTACTAGTGATTGCGGGAATTGCGCTCAACGCCATCGTTTATCACAAACTCAGCAAAGCTATCCAACTCGCAAAGCATGAAGCCACTCGAAATTCCGATAATGTCATAACCCAGATCGAGGCACTCTTCGCGATCTATGCAGAAGTACGACCGACCCGAGCACTGCCGAAGTCACGCCGCTGGGCGGCGTCGCCAGACATGTTGGCGTTAATGATCTACCAAACTCAAAAACACTTCCCGAAACAGATTGTTGAGTGTAGCAGCGGCTACAGCACCGTTGTCTTGGCCGCTTGTCTTCGAAATCTCGGCAACGGGCACCTATGGAGCCTTGAGCACGAAAGGCACTACGCTGAAGAAACCCGTGCGCTCCTGGGGGTACACGGACTGACAAAATGGGCCACGGTAGTCGACTCGCCATTGATTCCTTACGAACTCACCGACTGGCAGGGCAAATGGTACGACGTCTCCGCCTTAACCAAACCGTTAGCTATTGATTTATTGGCAATTGACGGACCGCCCGACGAACTCGGCAGGCTCGCGCGATACCCAGCACTTCCCGCCCTCTACAACCGCCTTGCCCCTAAAGGAATAGTCTTACTGGACGACAGCAACCGGGTATCGGAACGAGAGTCTCTGGCGCGTTGGCTGTTAGAGTTTCCAAGCCTTGAGTTAGTACCGCAACCGACATGCGAGAAGGGATGCGTCGTGCTGCAGCGGAAAGAATAGAGAAGTGGACAGCGATGGTGATGGCATCGAGCGCATAGACGCTCTGCGCGAGATCGATCCTAATGGAGTCGTGGACATAGAGTGGGCGAGCCATGCGCATGAGCATCTGTGCTACTTCCGCGTTGATGCGCCAATAGGGGTGCTCGTTGGAATCGACCTAGCGGTGCCACGCGCGAATGCAACACAGATGCCCTACGGTAAAGCCTGCCCTGCTGCGCGGCCAACCAGGCTCCGATATCGCGCAGGCTCACGCTTTAGCCCACCCGCGCGAACGCCATGATGCGCTCGCGAATAACATGCATCAGCGTGTGCTTGATGCCGCAGGCGGGAGTCCGACACCCCGAGGTGATATTTGAGTTCCAACGGGTCGATGCGGTTCGTCTGCTCGGTGAGTGCGTACAAGGCGATACGCCATCTGGTCCGCAGCAGCTGGGCGCCCTCGGACACGCCGCCAACGATCAACAACTACTGATGGTGGCAGACGTTGCACGGGAATGTCTTGCGGCCCGCAGCCTTTGAGCATGTACTCTGCCTCGGAGCTGCGGCACGGACAAGCAAAGCCCTGAGCCTACGTGTCTGCTCCAGCGCACCCTCGCGTTGGGCCTCAGTGTGATGCGTCCGGAGTCCGCTTAGGCGCCGTATTATGCATTTTGGATCCGTTCCTTACACACCAGATTGATCATAGCTCTTTAAGTGCACATGAATTTCAGAGCGCTCGGGTGGGAGTATGAGATGGCATAATAACTTGAACACATTGATTGATACTCTACGAGCACACGCACTGTTCTATGAAGTAAAACGGCAGCTCGCGGCTGAGAAGTCTGCGACATCTTTCGGTCGACAGCTTCTCCTGCTCACGATTGATTTCCCGCCAAAAGTTTCTGGGGGTGTCTATCGACCTGCAGCGTTAGTGAAATACGCTAGTGCTGCTGGTTATAAGGTAAGTGTGATCGCCGCATCTTCCAATGCGCCGACCACTCGCGCTGGTCTAGACTTGTTGAAATACATTGGTGACGAGCCCCGGGTCATAATGTTCACACCTCCGCAAATTAACCCGAGCGTTAGGTTTTTCCCATATATCGATGGCGGCCTCGTGAGCGCAGCCTGCATGGTTAAAGCAGCAATGAAACGTCTTCGGGGTCCAATTCCGGGGACGATAATTGCATCTGGCCCTCCTTTTTGCAGTTTTGTGGCCGGCTACCTGCTCGCGCGCGCGCAGGGGCGACGACTTATTCTGGATTACCGAGATGAATGGTCTGAGTGCCCTTTCGACTTTGTCGAAAAGTCCAGGGAAGGGTTGCGGTGGGAGTCGCGGTGTTTGGAGCAGGCAAGCCTGATAATCATGACGACGGAGTCGCAGAAGCGACACCTGGGGCAGGTGTTCGGCGACTTGGTCAGCAGCAAGTGCGTTGTCATTCCGAACGGCTGGGAGCCCGATTTCGCACCCGAGAGCCACACCCTACCTCATACTGAATTCGATCGGGTAGTGTTGACCTTCGCCGGCAAGCTCGGCGGTCATACGGACCCCAAGCGATTCCTGGATGCGCTTTATCGCCTTCTACAGCGACGCCCAGACCTTAAGGATAAACTCTTGGTCCGTTTTATTGGTGCAAAGGGACATGACGCGATGCACCGCATTGATGCATTCCCGATTCAGGAGATACTAGACATTGTTCCGGCGATATCTCCCATTAAGGCGGTTGGCTTTATTCGTTCGTCACAGGCGTTGCTCTTGTTCCACGATGCACGATTTGCTCGGTATCTGCCCGGAAAGATCTATGAGTATATTGCGTCCTCGGTACCTATTCTCTTGCTTGATGACTGCGGAGAGTCTGATCGTTTGGTAAGAGAGCTACAGTTAGGCTGGAGTGTTAATACCGATGACGATAGCGGAATCGAAACTATCTTAGATGGGTTTATTGCAAAGCAACGGGACAACGTTAACATCCGCACCCGATCCACAACCGTCCAACGGTGGTTGGAAGCTCACGAACGTTCTCGGCTGTCACAGCTTTTCATCGAGCAACTTGCGCGTGCGGTCGGCTCTTAGACAATAACCGGACGCGCAATTCTGCAAACGTGCCTGATGCTACATGCGGGTCGGGAAGCAGACGCATCATGCCACGGCAGGATGTTTTTATAAAACCGGATACCGCGACTTCACATGTACCCCCGCCATTCTTCAGTGAGCAACACAACTCGATCCATCCCATTAAGTCCGCGACGCGACAGCCTTGTCCGGCGTGCGCTGGTCCTCAATACCGCGCATCTCGGGAACCGGGTGGTCACCGGCGGTTTCTATACCATCGCCGGAATCGTTATCCGAACCGTTCTGACGATTGGCTCTGTAGCGGTTCTGGCGAGACTTCTTACCCCTGCCGATTTCGGGTACGTGGCGATGGCGACGGTGATAACCGAGCTCGCTGCGCTCCTCGGTAACTTCGGCTTTGGTAACATCTTAATACAAAGACCAACTATAGCACGTTTGCATCTGGATACGATTTTCTGGACATCAACTGCACTCGGTTCCCTGCTAGCTCTACTGGTATTCGTTCTGTCTGTCCCTGCTTCCTGGGCGTATGATGCTCCCCTTACCACTGATCTGCTCCGCGTTTTGTCAATCACTTTTATCATCAACGGTATGACCGTTGCCCCCGACGTGGTTCTTGCGCGGCTGATGATGTTTCGCAATCTATTTTGGATTCAAATCGGTTCTCTATTTTTACGGGCAACCGTCGCAATTGTTTGCGCCTACTTCGACTTGGGCGTATGGAGCCTAGTCGCCGGTGGCGTCTCCGGCACCCTAGGCGGCTTGCTCTTGACAACCCTAGTTGTCCGTTACCGACCGCGATTTCGCTTCAACGGCGCTTACCTTCGCTCAATCTGGTGGACGAGCGCGAGTTATTTCGGGAGCGGTATACTGTACTATGCGAACACTAATGTAGATCTCTTCCTTGTCGGCCGCCAGCTGGGCCCGACAACGCTTGGCTTCTATCAAAACGCTCGCTCCATCACCGATGAAGTCCGCTTGCGCTTCGCGATACCGCTACAGCGCGTGCTCTTTCCCGCGTTTTCTTCACTTCAAAACGATCGCGAGCGATTACAACAATCCACGATGCGCAGCGGCCGCCTGCTGGCTGCGATGGTCTTCCCGGTCGGCATCGGCATCATGTCGATCGCCGAGGAACTTGTTCCCTTACTCTACGGATCCCGATGGCTCCCGATGATCCCTGCCTTGCAGATGTTGGCGCTGGCATCTGCAGTGCGAGGCTCCGCAGCAATCGCGACAGCGATCTTTAACTCACAGAATAGAGTAGGACTCGCCCTAAAATACAACACCGTAGGCTCGTTGCTCATGATCATCGGAGTGTTGCTGACCACGTCGCACGGAATCGGTGCAGTCGCAACCGCCATTGCCGTGACATCCTTGTTCGCGCTAGTGTCTCTCCAAGTAGCGTTTCGTCTGATCGACCTACCTAGGTCGTCGATCCTTCGCATGTTTTCCCCTCCAGTTGTCGCTTCCGTGGCCATGTGGTCGTCGATCTATTTTATCCGTGGAGCCACAAACCACTTCGAGCTAACGTCACCCCCGGCGTTGATCCTGCACGCAGCCGCCGGGGCCGTCGTCTATCTGGGTACACTTCTACTCGTTGCCCCAAATTACTTTGCGGATTTCCGTGCGATCATCGAAAAGCTTGGCAGGACATCCTGAGACGCGCCTTATATGTTGAGCGTCGGACATACCTCGGCCAATTGCCCGAACTACGGTGAACGTGTCTCGATCATAGTACCGACGTTCAATCGTGCACACTACATCGAAGAGTGCTTGCAGAGCTTGCTTACGCAAAGTGTTCCTCCGCATGAGATTATTGTTGTCGACGATGGCTCGGAAGATGATACCCGGCGAGTGCTCTCGGAATATTGCACTCGCATTCGTTGGCTCCAAAAAGAGAACGGCGGTAAACCAAGCGCGATTAATCTGGCGCTTCCAGCAGTAAAGGGTGACCTAGTTTGGGTCTTTGATGACGACGACGTTGCCCTGCCGAAATCGATAGAAGTACGGATAGCCACATTGAGGAAGCATCCGCAAGCAGGCTTTGTTTACAGCCCGCATTATATGGGATTCGATGGCCTTAATGGCCGCATCGCATGCGAGTCTCTTCATGCCACTCCTGCATATACTAATTCTCAATTCTTCCATGAGATTCTCAAGGAGTGCTTCTTCCATCTCGGCTCGACCTTAGTACGATCGCATGTTTTCCGGGAGGTTGGATCATTTGACTGCAATTTAAAGACCTCCGAGGATTATGATTTCCAGATACGCCTCGCGCGCCACGCAAGCGCGGCGTTCTGTCAAGACCCGACTTTCATATTCCGACAACACTCAGGCACAAGGGGGCCGAAGAGTTTTCGATACTCTTCCACCATTAGAACCACTGTGTTTGGCGCGCAGAACCGGTTAATTGGGGAAAAACTAAGAAAGGAACTCCAACTCGGCGATTATCTTGTTCCTAGGGATAGCTTTTGCGAAGGTAGCCAACGGCGACGCAAGGCACTCTTTGCGAGAATGCTGGTGATGGCGAGCAAAGGTTGCATTTACGAAATGCTTGACGATCTCGTAGTGGCGCTTCGGACGACTGATCAACGCCATGGTTTGCAGCGAGAAGAGTGTCAAGGCATTTGTGATTCTGTGTGCACCGGGCTCGCGTATCCGGCAATTAAGGAGGATATCTCGGGGTTTCGTGAGCGTGTGTGCGCGCTGAGGAATCTCCCAAACGGGCGCAATGCAATACGATGCCTGTCGTATGGACTGATCAGGCGCGCCAGATGGGGCCCATGTGCGCTTGACGATATTGGCATTCTCTTAAGCACAGCAGGTCTGCTCGCTTTCTGGTCTGTCACATGACCAATCTACAGTCAGACGGCGCCTTGGCACGCTTCCCATCGTATTGGACCCGTCCGTGATCAGCGAAGATCGACCCTACGGACGAACACCTTCTCGTGGGACGCTCAGAAGGCGTTCACGAATTCTGCAATAAACTGCTCCAGGCGGGGTTCCGGTAGTCGGTTAATCCCCGCCGCCGCCCTGCGTCCTCCGCCCGTTGGAAATTGTTGACAAAGCGTGTCGGCCCCTTCTCCGCTGGCCAATGGCGCGCGGACGCTAACCAGGTAGCCGCCTTCCGGGATGCTTGTGAGCATCGCATGGGCACGGTGCGGAGCGGCCTGGGCCAGCTCATTCGCGTAAACGCCGCTGACGCGGCGCGCCCATTGCTCAGCTGGAAGTATCACGACAGCGTGGCGGTCGCTTAACAGCTCAGGACGGGTCGCCCTGGCGTTGGCCATGTCCTGTCGATACGCGTCGCGCAAGGTGGCGAAGGTATCGTCCGCGTAAACGAAGTCGATCGGGTCGGCATACGGTTGGATACGCCGAAACAGCGCCTCTGGATCGAAGTGCAAGTCCTGCACAGTCGCACCGTAACCGTTGTAGTTGAGCAGGATGCCCAGTTCGCGCAAGAGACCGAGGTCGCGCTCGGAAAGACCCAAGGGTTCCGCGGCGCGCTGGGCAGCTGCGTCGAAGTTGTCGCCGAAGGTACCAACCACGGCCCAGGCACGCTTGGCACCTTGCAGGTACCCATCCACAAGCAGGCTGGTGCCCTTGTCCGGCAGAGTCTCGATGTGGGCATCGAGCAGCGAATGCGCTGGTATGTCGCCCGGAAAATGGTGATCGAAGTAACGGACCGAGACGTTGCGCTGCAATAGGTCAATTAGGGTCGCGCGATTCTTGTCCAGCGACACATCGAGCACGGTGATCTGGTCGCCGGGCGACGCATTGACGCGCTTGAGAAGGCCAATGTCGCGCTTGACCCCGGTCACCAGCGTAGTCTCGCGCGGATCGCTCAACCGCAGTTGCTGAAGCGCGCAAAGCCCGTCTGCGTCACCGTTGAAGACATCAAAACACACCATGCTAAGGAGACCCCCGGTTGTTTTTCGATCGCGTGAAACGCGCTGAAAGACTAACCGGCGCTAGTCCGGAACGCGAGCATCTTCAAGCATTCCGCGCCCTTCGCGGTTCGGCGGTTCATCGGAATCTCGGATAACGTGGGGCTTGGAGCTCCCTCGCCGCGACCGGCGTTCGCCTACGTAGCTGCAGTATCCAGAGATAGACCGAGATGATCGTTCGTGCGTACAATTAGCGGTTATTTCTCCAATCGATGCTGCGTTGCAGAGAGCATCCAGGGCGGCGGGTGACAGCCCAACGCTGCCGCTGGACGGATTCCCTGCGCTGCATCCATCCACTACTCTCTAAACGACCAATCCGGAGTGCCCATGGCCGTCGAACAAACCCTGTCCATCATCAAGCCCAATGCCGTCGCCAAGAACGTGATCGGGCAGATCTGCACCCGCTTCGAGGACGATGGCCTCAAGATTGTCGCGGCGCGGATGCTGCACATGAGCCGCGAGCAGGGTTCTGCGTTCTATGCGGAACATCAGGGCAAAGGCTTTTTCGACGAGCTGGTGGACTTCATGACATCCGGTCCTTGCATGGCGATGGTAATCGAAGGCGACAACGCCATCGCCCGGAACCGCGAGATAATGGGCGCGACTAACCCGGCAGACGCCGCACCAGGTACGCTGCGCGCGGACTTCGCGGACTCTTTTACCGAGAATGCGGTGCATGGCTCGGACGCGCCAGCGACGGCGGAACGCGAGATCGGCTTCTTTTTCCCCGAAGGCGTTTGTGAGCGCACGCGCTGAGCAGCCCGGGGCACTCGCAGAGGCAGCCTAAATGCATATCGATCACCGCGGCGACGAACGCATCGATCTGCTGAATCTGGATCGTCGGGAGTGCGAAGACCTAGTCAGCGGTTGGGGTCTCAAGTCGTTCCACGGCCGCAACCTGTTCAAGTGGATCCATAAGCATGGGGTTGTCGACTTCGACGCCATGACAGATCTCTCGCGCGCGCTCCGCGCGCGGCTAAAGCGCGAGACCCGCATTCGCGTACCCAATATGGCGGCGGAGGAACCCTCCGCCGACGGCACAATCAAGTGGGCGCTGGAGTTCGCCGACGGCCAGCGCATCGAGACCGTCTATATCCCCGAAGAGCGCCGGAGCACACTATGCGTATCATCGCAGGTGGGCTGCGCATTGGCCTGCAGTTTTTGCGCAACTGCTCGACAGGGTTTCAACCGCAACCTCACCAGCGGTGAGATCGTCGGTCAGGTGTGGTATGCAACGCACAGGCTTGGGCGCCCGCTGAGCAACGTCGTCATGATGGGCATGGGCGAGCCGCTCGCGAATTTCGACGCGGTGGTGAAGGCCATGAACGTGATACAAGACGACTTCGCCTACATGCTGGCAAAGCAGCGGGTGACACTGTCGACGTCCGGCATCGTCCCAAATATCCAAAGGCTGGCCGAGATCAGCGAGGTGTCGCTGGCCGTGTCGCTGCATGCGCCCGATAACGAACTCCGTGACAAGCTTGTCCCTATTAATCAGAAGTATCCTTTGGAACAGCTGATTCCGGCCTGCCGCGCCTACCTCCGTGGGGACAAACGTCGACGAATAACCTGGGAATATGTGATGCTCGACGGCGTCAATGACAGCGACCGCCACGCGAAGGCCCTGATCCGGCTCTTGGAAGGCACACCCTCGAAGGTGAACCTGATTCCGTTCAATCCGTTCCCAGGAAGCGGCTTTAACACCAGCCCGGCGGAGCGAATCGACGCGTTCCGGACGCGCTTGATTCGCTCCGGCCTCGTCGCTACCACGCGCAAGACGCGGGGAGACGAGATCGCGGCGGCCTGTGGTCAGCTCGTGGGCCGCGTGCAGGACCGAAGCAAGCGTCATGTCGTGGTCCCTTTCCAGGGGCTGGCTGAGGCGCGATGAAACGGGCCATTGCCGCCTTCCTGAGCTCCCTCGTGTTGGTCGCCTGCGGCGGAGGTGGTGCGGCCACCAAGTCAAGGCCGGGTACGATGGCGGACGAAAGTCCGGCGGATCTCTACGTGAATATGGCGGCGGCCTATTATCAGCGCGGCCAAATGGACGCGGCGTTGGACCGTGGTCAGCAGGCCATCTCCGAAGACAAGAACAGTCCGCGCGCGCACTATGTGCTCGGCATCGTCTACCAGCGGCTTGGGAATACGCAGCAGGCGCAACAGCACTTCGGCGAGGCGGTGAAACTCGAACCAGACAATCCCGACTTCCTGAATGCCCATGGTTCGATGTTGTGCCTGGACCGAAAATACGCCGAAGCCATCACGCAGTTTCAGCGGGCGTTGAAAAACCCGCTCTATAAGACGCCCGAGGTCGCCCTGATGAACGCTGCGGACTGCGCCAAGCGCGCAGCTCGCGGCGGCGAGTCGGAGCGATTCATGCGTGAAGCGCTCTCGGCCAATGCAAACTACGCCCCCGCGCTATTGGCGATGGCAAAGCTCAGCTTCGACCGTGGCGCCTACCAGGAAGCGCGAAACTACATGGGACGCTACTCCAGGGTCGGCCAGGTGAGACCGGAGGCGCTGCTGCTCGCGTCCCGCATCGAGACGCGTCTCGGAAATCCGAAGAACGCCAAGGCTCTCGCCGATTCGCTCCGCGCGCGATTCCCCGACGCGCCGGAAGTCATGCAACTATGATCCAGAGTGTCACGCCATGAATGCGGACGTTGCGGACGACACAGAAACCGGCCAAGGCGGCACCGCGTCCGATGCACGCCCGGCTGACCCAAGCAGCCCCGGACGGGCGCTGAGCAGTGCCCGTCGCGCCCGCAAGATGGAGATCGCGCGCATCGCTACGGAACTGCGACTCTCACCGGAGACCGTTGACGCGCTGGAGCGCGACGATTTCGATCACCTGCCGAGTCCGGTCTTCGTATCCGGCTACATCCGCACCTATGCAAGACTGCTGGGGTTGGATCCGGCGCCCCTAGTATCGCGATTCCATCAGCTTCATCCGGGCGCTGAAGCGCCACCGCGGATGGCGCCACGGTCACAGCGGCAGTCGAATCGACGGCCCGGCGCGGCGATGCCGCTACTGGCATTGTCGGCCGCAGCGGCGATTGCCGTGGCCACCTTCGTCTGGTGGAGCGGCAAGCAAGACGAATCACGGGCGTCGTTCGAGGAAATGGCTGAAGCCGTGCCTTTCGAATCAACGACAGACGTCGAGCCCGGTCCGATGCAGCCGCAGCCGGCACAGTTCGATGGATCTCAGAGCCTGCCGTCCGCAGATGAAGCGACCGCGGTCGACCCAACGGAGCCTATTGCTTCTAAAGTTTTGACAGACACATCGGATCGCTTGGAGACACTGTCCGAGCAAGCCACCACGTCCGCCCAGCCCGACGACAACCAACCGGCAGAGGTCGAATTGGTGCCGGAGACGCCGCCCGAATCTCCGGCGGGTCCGGAGCGGTCGTTGCGAGACTCTATTGCACCAGCTGCCCTGGTCGGGGCGCTCGAAACGGAAGATCCAACGCCGCCAGCCGACGCCGACACATCCGCGGAGCAACAGGTTGTCATTGCCTTCGACGGTCCCTGCTGGGTCGACATCCGCGACGCCGCGGGCGAGCTTCAGCTGTTCGGCGAAATGGCAGACGGGGACCGTCACGTGCTAGGCGGTCAGCCGCCCTACTCCCTCGTGCTCGGTAATGCCTCAGCGGTGGACCTCAGGGTCGGCGGCGAGCCATTCGACGTTCGCTCAGTCGCCAAGGGAAATGTCGCGCGTTTCGACCTCGACCCCTCGGACATCGCGCTGTTCGACGACGCGATCACGAGCGATCCGGCAGCCGACGGATCGACCACCGACCGCGATTGACAGCATCTTTTCCCTCGACACCCCATGGCCAAAAAAATACAGGCAATCCGCGGGATGCACGACATCCTTCCAGAACAATCACCGGTGTGGCAGCACCTGGAGGACAACGTTCGCGGGGTACTTGAGCGCTACGGCTATCGTGAACTGCGTACGCCATTGGTGGAGGTTACCGAGCTGTTCAAGCGCTCCATCGGCGAAGTAACCGACATCGTCGAGAAGGAGATGTACAGTTTTGAGGACCGCGGTGGCGATACCCTCGCGCTACGCCCGGAGGGCACCGCCAGTTGCGTGCGGGCGGCCATCGAGCATGGCCTGCTCGACCAGACCCAACGCATTTGGTACCGCGGACCGATGTTCCGGCGCGAACGCCCCCAGCGCGGTCGCTATCGGCAGTTCCACCAAATTGGCGTCGAAGTATTCGGGCTCGGTGGCCCGGACATCGACCTTGAGGTCATCCTGGTCACGCGCCATCTCTGGCGGTCACTCGGTTTGGGTGAACTCAGGCTGGAGGTCAACAGCCTCGGCGACGCCCACGAACGCGCGCGCTACCGTGACGCCCTCATTGCCTACCTCAAGGCCAATCATGACCGATTAGATAGCGACAGCGTCAAGCGCCTGGACACAAATCCGCTGCGCGTTCTAGATTCGAAGAATCCGGATATGCGACGCATCATCGACGACGCACCGAGTCTGCTCGACCACCTTGGCGACGACAGTCGTGTGCACTTCGAGACCCTGTGCGCCGGGCTCGACGCCGCCGGTCTCGTCTATCAGATCAATCCCCGCCTGGTGCGCGGATTGGACTATTACAACCGCACCGTGTTCGAGTGGAGCACCGATACCCTCGGAGCCCAGGGCACCGTCTGTGCCGGCGGACGCTATGATGGCCTAGTGGCCCAGCTTGGCGGTCGAGCGACTCCGGCGGTCGGCTTCGCGATGGGGCTGGAGCGGCTGATCGAACTGATGGACCCAAGCCAAATCGAGACCGGTCTGGATGCCTATCTGGTCGCTGTGGGCGAGCGGGCACAAGCGGGCGCACTGCTACTCGCCGAGGGGCTGCGGGAACAGGTCCCCGACCTGCGGCTGCTTTGCCACTGCGGTGGCGGCAGCTTCAAGAGCCAGTTCAAGAAGGCCGACCGCAGCGGCGCGCGTGTCGCACTGATCCTCGGCGAGGACGAAGTAGACCAAGGCACCATTGGCATCAAGTCCTTGCGGAACGACGACGCCCAGCTCACCGTTCGCGTTGACGCCCTGCCGCAGGCTCTACGGAACTACATGCGAACCTCAGCCGGCAGCGCCGACACCAGAGAAGGCTAGAACCCCGCACGAACTACCCTATCCCGAACGGAGAACCCATGGCAGAGCTTCAAACAGACGAAGAAAAGGTCGAAGCCATTAAGAAATGGTGGAAGGCGAACGGTGTGTCGGTGATTGCCGGCGTCGCTATCGGTCTCGGCGCCGTGGTCGGCTGGCGCGCATGGGTGAATCACGAAAGCAGCGTGGCCCAGCGGGCATCCGTCGCATTCGAACAACTGCTCGTCGCCACGACGAGCGGCCAGAGCGAATCGGCAGAAAAGCAAGCCGAGGCTTTGATCGGCGACTACGGTGGCACGCCTTATGCGATGTTCGCTGACCTCGCCATAGCCAAAGTGCGCATCGAGACCGGCGACCGAGCCGGAGCCGTTACGGCATTGAAGTCTGCCATCGAAAGGGCACCGGAGCCCGGACTCGCCAAGGTGGCCGCGTTGCGTCTGGCGCGGGTACTGATCGCCAACGCGGAGCTCAGTGAAGCCGGAACCTTAGTCGACGCTCAAGACGACGGCGGCCCCTTCAGCGCGGACTTTTCCGCGCTGCGCGGAGATATCGCTGCTGCCGAGGGGCGCAATGACGCAGCGCGCACGGCCTATCGCCAAGCCATCAACGGTGGCGCGGGCAATGCGCGTCTGATCGAGCTCAAGCTTCAAGACCTGCCGGAAGGCAGCGCTTCCTGATCACCGAACCATGTACCGCATCGCGCACATTCCAGTCCGAATCGGTCTGGTCCTGTTGGCGGCAACAACCCTCCAGGGTTGCGGCGCCTTCTCCTGGCTGAACAGCGAGAAGGATCCCAATCCGCCCACGGCGATCAACAAGAAGCTCCCCCGCCAGGCCAATATCAATACTCTTTGGAAGACCCGCATCGGCAAAGGTACCGACGCACGACAACTCCGGCTTGTACCGGCGGTCGCCAACGGCCGCCTATACGCCGCAGACCCGAATGGGAAAGTCGTTGCATTGTCGCCCAACGATGGCCGCACGCTCTGGGAGCGCAAAACCAAGTTTCAGTTCAGCGGCGGCCCGGATGTCCGGGGCGAAACGCTGATCCTTGGCACCACCAATGGTGAACTCCTCGCGCTATCGACCCGCAATGGCGCCCAGCAATGGCGTGCGCAGCTCAACAGCGAGATTCTGTCGATTCCGCGCATCATCGACGATTTGGTGGTTGTGCATACCGTCGACGACACGGTCTATGGGATCGAACTCTCGGACGGGACGGAGCGTTGGCGCTTTGCGTATCCGGCGCCGGTCCTAACCCTGCATGGCAGCAGCACACCGGTGCCGACTGGTGAAGGCATTATCGTCGGCTTCTCCGGTGGCAAGCTCGTGCATTTGGAGCCGGAGCAGGGCGCGCCGCTATGGGAAACCACCGTCACACCGCCGAGCGGCCGTAGCGAACTCGACCGCATCGCCGACATCGACGCCGACCCGGTGGTGGTGGGCGATATCGCCTATGTCGCCACGTACAATGGCGATCTGGCCGCCGTCGACGTCGTCACTGGCAGTATTCTGTGGCGTCGAGAGCTATCGGCCCATGCCGGATTGAGCGCCGATGCGACCGCACTCTACGTGACCGATTCCGACGATAACCTCTGGTCCGCCGATCCCACCGATGGCGCTGGACGATGGCGTCAGGAGGGACTGGCCAACCGACGCCTGACCGCCCCCTCGCTGCTCGGGAACTATCTCGCCGTCGGCGATCTGGAAGGCTATGTGCACCTGATTTCGCGAAGAGACGGACGTCTGCTCGGATTCGAGCGTGTGGCCAAGGATCGCATCGGCCATCAGCCGGTGGTGGCGAACGGCATCGCCTATATCTACGCCAATAATGGAACCCTGGCCGCGCTGCGCGCTGGCGCCACCGCACTGCCAAAGCCCGGGGCATCCATCAGCGGCGCTGGTGCCGCGACCAAGGTGGCCTCTCCGGACGACGGCCCCGAGGCTGCGCCGCTGATCGGCCCCTGAGCATCGACCTACAAGAGCCGCAACCAAAGCCAATGCTCCCCGTCCTAGCGCTGGTCGGTCGTCCGAATGTCGGCAAATCAACCCTGTTCAACCGACTCACTCGCACCCGTGACGCCTTGGTTGCAAATTTCCCTGGTTTGACCCGGGATCGCCAGTACGGCATCGGCCGCGTCGGTCCCGGCACCTATCTGGTGGTCGACACGGGCGGAATCAGCGGCGGTGACGGCGTCGAAGTGCTGATGGAACGCCAGGTGCGCCTGGCCATCGACGAGGCCGATCATCTGCTCTTCATGGTCGACGCCCATGACGGCGTTAGCCCCTCCGATATCGACATCGCAGCCGAATTGCGACGCACTGGCAAGCCACTGACACTGGTGCTGAACAAAAT
>JBATTL010000314.1:0-7010 GCA_049670525.1 Thiohalocapsa sp.
CCGGTGGACAGGTGAGTCCGGCGCCAAAGGCCATCGAGCGGTTTAAGGATCGGGTGCGCGAACTTCGGGATGCCCGGCAAAGCCTCACCAGCGAGCAACTGCGTGAACAGTGGCAACGCTATGTCACCGGATGGTGGAACTATTTCGGCTACGCCAACTGGCGCCGCGAGGTCCATGCCCTTTCGGGCTGGGTCAGGCGGCCTATGCGCAAATGCTTCTGGCTGCGCTGGCATGATCGCCATGGACGGTTCAACGCGCTGCGGCGCCTCGGCGTGCGTGGACGCGCGCTCGGGGTGGCCGGCTGTCGGCGCGGTGCCTGGTTCATGGCGCGTCATATCGTCGTCAACCAAGCACTGAAAACTGCCACGCTGCATCGACATGGATTCACTCTGCCGTGGACGCTTGCGGGCTAAGCCCGCTGGGCTCAACCGCCGGATGCGGAAAACCGCATGTCCGGTGGTGTGGGAGGGCTGACGGGCGCAATCCCGTCAGACCGACCCGATCGTGCTCGTGCGTTTCTTGTGCATGACCCTCGAAGGGACCTTGCCTCTGCGCCTCTGTATTCGATATTATTCAGCTTGAATACATTGATTTACATCGAGGACATTGCCATGCCCCAAACCACCACGATGACTGTGCGCCTTAACGCGACGCTCAGTGAGTTCGTCGCGGCCAACGTGAGCGAGGACGGTGCCTATGAGAACGTTAGCGAGTATATGCGCGACTTGATCCGGCGCGACATGGAGCGCAAGGAGCGAGCGGCCTTCGAGCAGCTAAAGACCGAGCTAGCCCATGCCTTCTCGGCGCCTGAGACGACCTACAGCCCCTTGACGGCAGCAGATGTGGTAGCACGCAACGCTCGTCTTGGTCCGCAAGGCTCCTGACTGATGCCCGCCGTGCGCATCCAGGAGGCAGCCTCCTGGCGGTTAGACGAGATTCACCGCTACACGCGGGACCGCTGGGGCGAGGCGCAGGCGAATCGCTACATCACCGGGCTGTTCGAGGCGTTCGAGCGCATCGATTCGCACGGCGTAGACTCTAAGCCTGTGCCAGCCGAGTTTGGGGTCGAAGGGTTCTTCTTTCGCTATGAGCGGCACTTTGTTTACTGGAAGCGGCTGTCGAATGGTGACGTAGGCATCGTCACCGTTTTGCACGAGCGCATGCACCAGATTGCACGCTTCAGAGAGGACTTCTTCGCCGATTGACTCCCGCTCGAAGACTTAGGGGGCGGGAGCGTAAGCCTTGACAAAAAAGTCAATGCGATTTTCTCCAAGTCCCGCAAATCGTACCTGAGTCCCCTTGATTAAGGAGCCAGGAGAAAAAGGGAAGACCCGTCTCTTGCGTCTCTTGCGAATCCTATCGTTGCTGGATTTCAAGACCCCAGGCCCTCTCAAGCCGAAAAGCACGTGAGTTGACTATACTGTCACCGGAAATTAGTCGTACGTCCCTGAGGTATCCCCATCAATCGGCCCGCCGACGATCACTGCGAGAGCAGCGAATCGTGGTCGTGCGCAACCCATTGCGCCGGCGCCGCGATGGCATTGACCAACTCGGCGATGGTGGTTTGGCAATCCTCCAAGGTCAGCAGGAGCCGCGCAAGGAACAGCCGTGAGTAGGCCCGGCGTTTGCGCGTGCCGGGGCGCATGCGCTCATGTATGCCGGAGCGTTGCGCCGCGGTACCGATCAGCCACAGCAGGATCGCCGCCAACGAGGCGATGAGCACCAGGACCGTGAAGCGACCCGTGCCGCTCGAGGCGCTGCACGCCAAGCCTTCGCCGAAGTGCTGGCTTTTCATGTCTCGGAAACTCAGCTCACTCTGCATCCGTTGCCGATCGACCTTGACCATTGGCTTCGCCGACCAATCGGCGAGCCGGGTGGAGGCCACCAGCAGCCAGGGCTCACGCGCATTGCGTGCGGCTTTCAGGCTCTTGTTCGAGCGTGCACGTTTCCCCGAGGCGGTCTTCTCCCGGCGTCCCTGCGTAGGCTTGCGCACCAGCACGAAGGTCGCGCGCAGCGCATTGCTGCGCACCCATTCGCCGATGCCGAGTGCGCTCGGCGTGCAGGTGGCTTGCTCGAACACCCGCTTGCAGCTGCGCCAACGGTGCTTGAGCTTGATGTAGTCGCGCCCGCGCACCCGTCCGACCCAGCGCCAGCCCAAGCGCTCGACCTCGCGGTAGAACGGCACCTTGAAACCGGAGTCGGCAACAATGATCGGCTCCGCAGTCGCCGGCAACAGCGTCTTCAACTCCTGCAAGAACCGATGTTGCACGCGTCGGTTGCCGAGGTTGCTCTGCGTATGGACCTCCTCGTACAGCGTTAGGCTACGACCGCCCACCGGTACCGACGCCCGCAACAGATGCAGCGACTGGTCCTCCTTCAGGTCACTCCAATCAACGACGATCAGCGGCTCGGCCACGCCGGCGAGCAGCGCCTTCGCCAACCCGCCGTAAATCCCCTTGGCGTCGCGTTGCAGGTGCCGGTTTCCGAGCAACCGGTCGGCGCGCTTGATGCGATGGCGCAGGTCCGACCCGCCGCCGAAGCGTCGGCCGATCTCGGTCAACGTCAACCGCGGGCCGCTCACCGTCGCGGCAACCGCTTCAAGCAACACGGCCAAGCGCCGACGGTGGATGCCGGCCAGCAGTGGCGCGATACAACGCTGTAGAATCGTTCGTGCATGCATGCGGGGTCCTCCGCAGGTTTGGTCGCCCGTTGTGGACCACCAAACCCCATGCATGTTCCTTGTCTACTCTAGGTTTCGTCTCCAAGATACCGGTCTGAATACCTTTTTAGTGGGGATACCTCAGGGGCCGTCCCGGTTTTCCACTGAAAACGAATTCGAGCCTGGAACCTTTTCTTTCCGGAACTTTTTCTCCGCTCCTGTCGCGACGCAGCTCTCAAGCCGTCGGCTGAAGCACCCGCGCCGAATAGCCGTCGAACAGAGGATCGACGGTAACGATGGATAAGGACTCGATCACCGCTTGCGCCACGAGCATCCGGTCGAAAGGATCGCGATGGTACAGCGGCAGGCTTGCCGCCATTTCGGCATGCTCAAAGGTAATGTTCAACGGGCGGAAACCTTCCTCCGCAATCATCGCGGCAAGACCGTCGGGGGCGTCGAGCTTGCCGAGATGACGCTTGATGCCGATCTCCCAAAGGCTGGCGGCACTGACGTAGCTAAGGGGTTTCAGGCACGGCCAGATGCTGGCCCACCCAGAGTGGGGGTTTGGGGTCTTCGGCGAGCCACCAGAGCAGAATGTGCGTGTCGAGCAGCAGCCCGCTCACCGGCCTTCCTCGAACAGCTTGACGATGGCCTCATCGGGGCGGTCGAAATCGTCAGCGATCCGGATCTGACCACGCAGCCGTCCAGGCTGACGTGGCATTTTGCGCGGCTGACAGGGAACCAAGCGCACCAGAGGCTCCCCGGCGTTGGCGATAAGGACCTCTTCGCCCTTCAGTGCAGCCTCGACAAGCGTCAATAGCCGCGTCTGAGCGTCAGGCGGATTCATGGAAACCATGCGGGAATGACCTCGATTGTCATGGGCAAGGCTCGATTGTACGCGGTGCCGATCCGGGTTGCTTAGGTCGCCAACTCCGCAGCCTCAGGGAGTTGGCAACGCGATATTAATCCGACCGATCCGGCTTGATGTCCAAGACCCTCTCAATGGCCTCCACCACATCGCACCCGGAGTTGACCACATCACGGGTCTGTCAGCGTCAGCGGCAGCAGCTTGGAGGAGGCAGGAGAAAAAGGGAAGACCCTTTTCGTCCCGGCGTTACATGTGAGATCTGACCCCGGACCCTTTCTCGTGCGTGGCCGTTGTAGCCTTCCATCGCGACCGTGGGCTCGGCGCCGGCGAAACGCCGGTGATGCTGCTCGATGCGGCCGAACAAGTCCTCGAAGCCTTCCGGGCAATGCGCGATGTCGAATGCTTCGAGCAGCTCACCGCTGGACAGGCCGATGGCAACGCTATGGCGTCGGCAGCCGACGTCCACGGCAACGTGAAGCCTGGGCGGAACAAGCATGGGGCCTCCGTACTTGAGCGAGACAAAGGGAAATCATCCGCTGGTCTCGTCTACAGACAGAGCCACTACCGAAAGGGTCGGCACCATCCCGGACGACATGCACGGATGATGCAGGGAGGCGGAGGCGGCATTTCAAGTCGTGCGAGCCGGCTACGCCGACCGCTGACCCCGAGAGCCACACCCCCGCCTCCACGTTAGAATGCGGCCTGAGCGGGGTGCTCCGCTACCTGCAAATGCGATGGCCGACCACATTCTCTGTCATTCGGTTGACAGCGTAAGGCGTTTTCCTTACATTTGTGCTGTTAATATGATTAAGGGGTAAATGTCATGACTGGCATCCACGAAATTGCCACCCTGACCTCCAAGGGCCAGATCACCCTGCCCAAGTCCATCCGGCAGATGCTGGGTGTGACCACTGGTGGTAAGGTGGCCTTCGAGCTGCGTGGCGACGAGGTCATCGTCACCCGCGCCGAGTCCGAGCATCAAGATCCGGCGATCGGCGCGTTTCTGAGCCTTCTGGAAGCGGACATCCGCAGCGGCAAGCACGTCGGAGCACTGCCCGTGGAGCTTGCACAGGCCATGCTCGCCAACGCTGGTCACGCCTTGGAGCTCGCTGAGGACATTGAGGGAGACGTGGCACTTTGATCCAGCGTCACGGATGGGTGCTCCTGTTCCATGGCTGCATCGTAGAGCAGCTTCAAAAGCTACAAGCAGCCGCCGAACGTGCCGAGCGCAATGATCCGAAGGACTTTGAGCGCAATGCTAACGTCAAGCTGTTTCGTGCGTTGAGCCAGTTGATCCTGGCGACAGTGCCGAGCGATCCCACGCGGGGCGAATACCGCCAAGGCAACACCCTTGGGCCAGCCTATCGGCATTGGCGACGCGCAAAGGTCGGACGGCGGTTCCGTCTTTTCTTTCGCTACGACTCGAGGGCAAAGACTGTCGTGTTTACCTGGGTCAACGATGAGCAGACGCTGCGGGCGGCAGGTAGCAAGTCCGATCCTTATGCCACATTCGAGAAGATGCTTGAACGAGGGAATCCGCCAGATGACTGGGACAGCCTGGTTGCTGTGAGCCAGTCGGATTGGTCAACAGATGAATTGTGACCTGTCCCGGTCATTCGACCGTTTTCCACGCTGCGTTTTGCAATTGGATGTTGCTTTTCAAGACCTGACCCTGAGGTATGACCCCTGAGGTATCCCCATTCAGACGTCTATCTGACTTGGAGGCTTAAGCGCGATGAATGCCGTCATCAATCATGACGCCTCGCTCAAATATTTGGATGGCCGGATCACCGTTCACCCAGACATCTGCAACGGGCATCCAACGATCCGGGGCATGCGGATCACCGCCGAGACGGTTCTCGGCTTTCTGAGCGCGGGAGAATCCCAGGACGAGATCCTGCGTCAGTATCCCTCGCTAGAGCCGGCAGACATTGATGCTTGCCTGCGCTTTGCCGCTCACTTGATGGCCCGTCGCTATACGCTGCGCGATGTCGCCTGATGCCGCGTTTCCTGATCGATGTCAACCTCCCGTATCGTCTCGCATTTTGGTCGGGTGGCGACTGTTCGCACATGCGCGATCTCGGTGAAACCTGGACGGACACCCAGATTTGGGAGTACGCCCGTGAGCGCGACATGGTGATCGTATCGCGACATGGTGATCGTATCGAAGGATACGGATTTCTCGGATCGAATGGTGGTGAGTTCTCCGCCGCCACGGGTTATTCACATTCGTATCGGAAACATGCTGATGCGTGACTTCCACGGCCTGATGACCCGATTGTGGCCGCAAGTCATCGCATTGAGCACGGATAACCGATTGGTTCGGATTTACCAAGACCGTATCGAGACGATCGAATGACCGCGAAAGATCGATATGGTCGCACGTCTGCGCGAACTACCCCGTTTTGTCCTGCAGGATTTCAAGACCCCGTCTTTGTTTCGCCCAGCAGTTGAGTGTCGCCGGTCGCCTGCCTCCGGTCCTCCCTATTGTGCTCTACAACGGAGCCAACGCCTGGACCGCCGCCGAAACGCTTGAGCCATTGATCGAGCCCGCGCCGTCGGTCCTGGAAGCCTATCGACCACGGCAGGGCTATCTTCTGCTCGACGAGCAGCGGATCGCCAACACCGGTGCACTGCCCGAGCGCAATCTCCACGCCGCGCTGTTTCGGCTGGAGGCAAGCCGGGGATCGGCGTCAGCAATGGGCATCGTGCGCGCCCTGATCGACTGGCTCCAAGGGCCCGAGCAGCTCGGATTGCGCCGCGCCTTTGCCATCTGGTTTGGGCGAGTCTTTCTACCCAAGCGGCTGCCCGGGGTCGAGCTGCCACGCCCAAGGAGACACGGATTTCTTGGCCATCCTGGCCAAAAATCAGACGGGGCCTCCTGCCCCGCACGGGAACCGCTGATCAATCAGCGCTTCCCGTGGCGACTTCATCGAGGTCTATCAGATGCTGGCCGAAAATCTCGAAAGCTGGACCGATCAGTGGAAGCAGGAAGGCCTGGAGCAGGGCCTGGAGCAAGGTCGAGAAGCCGCGCGCCACATGCTGCTCCGCCAAATCCGCCGCCGCTTCGGCCCAGCGATTGCGGACCGGAGTGCCCCATGGCTCGCGCGCATCCGCGACCTCGGCGCGCTGGAAGAGTTGGGCGATCAGTTGCTCATCCTCACCGATGGAGACGCCTGGCTGCGCGCGGTGCGCGCGATCGTCGAGGATTCGGCCGGCGACCAGAAGGCTGCCGGCGGCGCGCCGACCGATGGGGCAAGCGGCTAACGGGGCAGCCTGATCGTCTATCTATCGGGCGTCCGATGGGAGACCTAACCCTGGAGCCTTGGCGCTGGGTGCGGAAATGTTGCGATGCAAGACCTGACCGTATGCCGTAACAGGCTGATTAATTTGCGGGTTTAAGTCCCGCCGAAGGAGTTGCTCGTACACCTTTGTAGTGTTGCGGAGCGGCGTTCGGGTAACCGGGGGTCGTGAGTTCCGTGG
>JBATTL010000315.1:0-5031 GCA_049670525.1 Thiohalocapsa sp.
GTTACGGTATATTGAAGAGATTTTGCGGATTTCAGACCTGGACGCGACTGATCCCAGTACCTGCCACCTGGAGGCGAGAAGCAACAATGACCGACTATGTACGCTGGCTGAACGAATTGGGCTTGGACGATGTCCCCGTTGTAGGGGGAAAGAATGCGTCTCTGGGCGAGATGATCCAGCACTTGAGACAGGTCGGCGTAAAGGTACCCGGTGGCTTCGCGACAACCTCCCAGGCCTATCGCGATTTCCTCGCCGAAAGCGGACTCGATGCACGCATCGCCGAGGAGCTGCAGGGTCTGGACGTCGATGACAT
Organism: Thiohalocapsa sp.; assembly: GCA_049670525.1. Lineage (GTDB taxonomy): Bacteria > Pseudomonadota > Gammaproteobacteria > Chromatiales > Chromatiaceae > Thiohalocapsa. The sequence goes on from JBATTL010000315.1 coordinate 314, forward strand.
CGCCGCGTTGAGCGTGGCCGGCCCCAAGATCCGCGGCTGGATCATCGAGCAGCCATTCCAGCCGGAATTGGATCAGGCCATTGAGGCCGCCTACCGGCAGCTCACCGAGCAGTCAGGAAACGCGGACTGCTCCTGGGCCGTGCGGTCATCCGCCACGGCCGAGGATCTTCCGGACGCCTCTTTCGCAGGCCAGCAAGAGACTTTTCTAAACGTCCAAGGCATGGAAAGCATCAAGCGGTCGATAAAGGAGGTGTTCGCTTCCCTGTACAACGACCGCGCTATCTCCTACCGCGTTCACCAAGGCTTCACCCACGCCGAGGTGGCACTCTCCGCCGGCATCCAGCGCATGGTGCGCAGCGACCTGGCCGCGAGCGGTGTCATGTTCACGCTGGACACGGAATCCGGCTATCGCGATGCGGTATTCATCACCTCCAGTTACGGATTGGGTGAGATGGTCGTCCAAGGCGCCGTGAATCCGGACGAGTTCTATGTATACAAACCCACGCTCAGCGCAGGCAAGCCCGCCATCCTGCGCCGCAGCACCGGCGACAAAGCGATCCGGATGGTCTATGCCGAACCAGGCTCAAAAGACCCGGTCCGCACCGAGGATGTGCCGGAGTCCGATCGCCAGCTGTTCAGTATCAGCGACCAAGAGATCGAGGATTTGGCACGCCAGGCGGTCCTGATCGAGGAGCATTACGGCCGGCCGATGGATATCGAATGGGCGAAGGACGGCAACGATGGCAAGCTCTACGTCGTGCAGGCGCGCCCCGAGACCGTCCAGAGCCGCAGTGGCCAGGTCATTGAGCGTTATCATTTGCAGAGCAAGGGCGACGTGCTTGCGACCGGCCGCAGCATCGGCCACCGAATCGGTGCCGGCAAGGCCCGCATCGTCGAATCCATCAAAGACATGGAACAGGTGCAACCAGGCGACGTACTGATCACCGACATGACAGACCCTGACTGGGAACCGGTAATGAAGCGTGCCGCGGCCATCGTGACCAACCGAGGCGGTCGTACCTGCCACGCCGCCATCATTGCCCGCGAACTCGGCGTGCCCGCGGTCGTCGGCTGCAACGACGCCACCGATCGCATCGCCGACGGGGTGGATGTCACCGTCTCCTGCGCCGAGGGCGACACCGGGTTCATTTATTCCGGCGCCCTGCCCTTCGAGCACAAGACAGTTGAGTTGGAACGGATGCCGGATGTACCAGTCAAGGTGATGATGAACGTCGGCAATCCGGAGCGTGCCTTCGCCTTCTCCGCAACGCCCAACGCCGGGATTGGTTTGGCGAGGCTCGAGTTCATCATCAACAACAGCATCGGCATCCACCCCAAGGCGCTGCTGGAGTTCGACGCTCTCCCAGACGACCTGCGCGCCGAAATCGCACCCCGGATCGCCGCCTATTCGAGCCCGCGCGCATTCTATGTCACACGCCTGATCGAAGGCATCGCAACGCTGACCGCCGCGTTTGCGCCGAACCCGGTCATCGTGCGTATGTCCGACTTCAAATCTAACGAATATGCCAATCTCATTGCCGGTCGCCGCTACGAGCCGGACGAAGAGAACCCGATGATCGGCTTCCGCGGCGCCGGACGCTATGTCGCGCCTGACTTCCGCGACTGCTTCGCGATGGAATGCGAGGCTCTGCAGTATGTCCGGGATGAGATGGGTCTGACCAACCTCCAGATCATGATTCCGTTCGTCCGTACACTGGGGCAAGCCAAAGCGGTCACCGATGCACTCGCCGATCAGGGCCTCAAGCGGGGCGAGAACGGTCTCAAGCTGATTATGATGTGCGAAATCCCGTCCAATGCGGTGCTGGCGGAAGAATTCCTAGAATACTTCGACGGCTTCTCGATCGGCTCCAATGACATGACGCAGCTGACCCTGGGACTGGATCGCGACTCCAGTCTCGTCGCTGAGCATTTCGACGAACGCGACCCGGCGGTCAAAAAGATGCTATCTATGGCGATCCGCGCCTGCCGCAGCCAGGGCAAGTACGTCGGTATCTGCGGTCAGGGCCCGTCGGACCACGCCGACTTCGCCGACTGGTTGGTCAAGGAGGGCATTGATAGCGTGTCGCTGAATCCGGATACGGTCATTGATACCTGGCTCTATTTGGCGGAGCGCGCGGCCGGGGGCCGGGGACTAACGAGACCTCAAGTTTGAATCATCGTTCCTTTGACTCATCGTTCCAGGGCATGTCCCGCAGGCTAGGCCTCTGGCGTTGAAACCTGTCGACGCGCGGGCATTGCGGCCCAGACGTTAGACCATGCGTCAACCGGGACCATGCGAATCTGCGACAATGCGGCGAGTGGAACAGGAACGCAGGTTTTTTGCATGAGCAGTTACGACGTCTACGCCCTCGGTAATGCACTGGTGGATATGGAGTACCAGGTCACCGAGAGTGATCTCAGGCACCTGAACATCGACAAGGGCGTAATGACCCTGGTGGACGAGGCGCATCAACTGCGCATCATGGATCACCTGCGCGAACGCCACCACCAGCGCGGCTCCGGCGGCTCGGCGGCCAATTCTGTCATCGCTTTGGCCCAATTCGGCGGGAACAGCTACTACGCCTGCAAGGTGGCCGACGACGAGCTTGGCCACTTCTATCGCAAGGATCTGAAGACCGGCGGTGTGCATACGCTTGACGGTACGTATTTGGACAAGGGAGACACGGGTCGATGTGTGGTGCTGGCGACGCCAGACACTGACCGTACCATGTGCACCTACCTTGGGATCAGCGGCAATCTTTCGGTGCATGAAATCGACGTCAATGCGATCCGCGCCTCAAAGTGGTTCTATACCGAGGGCTATTTGGTCACCTCCGACAGCGCGCGCGTTGCCGCTATAGAGGCCCGTAAGTTCGCGGAACAGGCCGGCGTCAAGACTGCACTCTCTCTATCGGACCCGAACATGGTCCGGTTTTTTAAAGCTGGCTTAGAGGCGATGATCGGCGACGGCGTCGATTTCATTTTCGCCAATGAACATGAGGCGATCGGCATGGCGGCCGCCAACTGCCTCGACGACGCGGTAGCCTACCTGAAGACGATCGCCCGCGAGTTCGCCATCACCCGCGGCGCCGAAGGCGCGCTCGTTTGGGACGGCGAGCAAGTCATCGACGTCGACCCGGTTCAGGTCAAGCCCGTGGACAGCGTCGGTGCCGGCGATATGTTCGCTGGCGCCTTCTTATACGGCCTGACGCAAGGCTGGGGGCATCAACGTTCCGGCGACCTGGCCTCAGCGGCGTCCGCAAAGCTGGTTACAAGCCTTGGGCCGCGAATCTCGCGCCAGGAAACTCAAGCGGTGCTGGCGCAGTTCAGGTGACGCGCGGTGATTCTGTATCTGGATGCTGAGCGATCTGGATTCTGAGCGCTGGCCATGTCAGCCGTCAGCACCGGTCGTTTTGTACGGACCGCCCTCGCCTTTTCGACCCCGAATTCGGCCGCGCCGCTTGCCGCTTTTTTGCCTGCGCGACAACTCCCCACCTCGGACCAAGATCGCACCGGCAAAGGCGACGAAATAGAACAGCAGCGCGGTGCGCGCGGCGTCCAATGTGCTGCCGAGCAGGCCGACGCTGAGGAAACCAGCGAGCGCGGCAGCAAAAGCCACCGCCTCAATCCGACCGGCCCGGATTGCAGACCAAAGCACTCTAGCGACGCCCGTCAACAGCACAATCAGCGCCACTAGACCGAGCAAACCCTGGGCAAAATAGGTCTCCACAAATTGCTCGTGAATATGCCATGCCAAGTCCTGATCCGCCACGAACAGCCAACGCTCCGCCCCAGCATCGAAGCCGCCGTTCGCGATCAACTCGCGGCCATCGGGCGCCGTTAGACTGAGGTCGTCGATATCGACGACACTCCTACCAGCGTTGTAGAGCGACAACACCGTTGGACCATGGGGCCAGCGGCCGCCACGCCCGACCCTCGCACTCTGCACCTCCGCCTCGAGACGTTGCCAGCCCTGTTGGGAATCCGTCGGTGTCAGGGTGGTCCAGACACAGGTGAAAGAATAAAGCAGGGCCTTCTCGCACAAAGGAACGCTGATCTTCGCCTGACCGGAGGTCGTCCGTAGCCGAAGCGACAGCCGATAGTGGGTATCCGGGCGCACAGCGACCCGCTGATCGAGAAAGACCGCCTCACCGTTGCCCAAACGTAAGGAACGGGCGCCGTCCTGATCGATGACCTTATAGGTACCCGGCGGGGTCTTTGTTCGATCAGAGAAGAGATAGAGGTCTGGATAGCGGCCAAAGCCGACACCGACCAACGCCGGGGCAATGCCGTCGCCCATAAGCTCCAGCGCCTGCTGCCAGTGCGCCAGGCGGAATTGAAAATCGCCGGCCGCCTGCGACAGGCGTTGCTTGGCGAAGCCCGTGGTCAGCGCAGGAACAGCGGCAACTACCAATACGAGAATCAGACCGCCGAGTAACAGCCATTGCCGACGGAACTTGAGCATCCGCCCCGCCGACAACCCGACTATCACCACCAGCAGCGCCACGGAAAGTCCCCCGTAGCCGCCACGGGAAAATGTCACGAGCATGGCGTAGCCGCAAGTCAATACCAGCAACACGCCGAACCATTTGGACAATTGGCCACCGACGGTGAGAACCCAAACCAATAACATTGGAAAGGCTAAGGCGAGAAAAACCTCAATGTAGGCACCACCCGTGTTCATGCTGGCGAATGGACCCGTCACACGGTATGGGTTC
>JBATTL010000316.1:0-36314 GCA_049670525.1 Thiohalocapsa sp.
GGCAACACCAGGGCGCGTCCGGCCTCACGAGCCGCCAGCGCTGCTGGCAGCACTGCCGAAACCGGGCGCAGCCGGCCGGATAGCGCAAGCTCTCCGAGGAATTCATGGGAGGAGAGCTGCTCGCCCCGCACCTGGCCGGAAGCGCCGAGGATGCCAAGGGCGATCGGCAAGTCGAAACGTCCGCCCTCCTTGGGCAGGTCGGCCGGCGCGAGGTTGATGGTCACGCGCCCCGCCGGGAACTGAAAACGCCCGTTAATGAGCGCGCCTCGCACTCGGTCCTTGCTCTCCTTCACGGCCATTTCCGGCAAACCGACGATGGACAGTGCAGGCAGGCCGCTCGCGGTATGCACCTCTACGGTGACTTCTGGAGCGGAAATGCCCTCGCGGGCGCGGCTGTGCAATACGCAGAGGCCCACGTTTGGGAATCCCGAGTCTTAGCTGCTGCGCTTGGCTCTGCCGCCCTTGGACTTGCCGCCAGCCGCCGAGCCCGGATCCATCGCGGCCTCCAATTCGACGACCCGTTCCTGAAGGGCCTCAAGTTTCGCCCGCGTGCGGGCCAGAACGGCGGCCTGTACGTCGAAATCCTCACGGGTAACCAAGTCCAGCTTGCCGAGCCCAGCTTCAATGGTTGCCCGAACACTTCGGTTTAGGTCTTCCTGCAACACCTGTATGCCCTTGGGCATGCTCGCGGCCATTCGCCGCGCGAGGTCGTCGAGCTGTTTTGGGTCCAACATGGAGCGTTCTCTCCACCTGAGCTGATTTCCGAACTCCGCATTATAGAGGTTGCGGGGCCGGGCCGCGCACCCAAAGAGCGCACCAATCTGGTGCGCGATTGCGCGATGCAGTGCGGGGTGATGCCTCCTGCTGGTGCGCGATACTGTCGCATTTTTGATGCATCTCTGTCGTTTTCGTTGGTTTTGCGGCACATCGAGCTTTTGGCATATAGCGTGCTTGCCAGCTACCGCAAGTCGCCCGTGGCGGCGAACATTTGGCAGCGATGCTCGCGTCGACAGATGCGAGCTCCTAGTAACCTAATAAAGCACAGGAAACAATGATGAAAGCATATCCAACCCGCACCGCATCCGCCGCCAGCGCCCTGTTGGCGGTGTCGATGATCAGCATGAATCAGGCGATGGCACAGGATCCCTGGGCCTTTAGCGCCAACATCGGCGCCGTTTCCAACTACATTTGGCGTGGCGTCACCCAGACCGGGGACCAGGCTGCGATCCAGGGCGGCCTTGACGTCGCCCACGAGAGTGGATTCTACGCCGGCACCTGGATCTCGAATGTCGATTTCGATGAGGGCGCCTCCGAGGACGTCGTTATCTCGCCGGCGCTTGACGACGCCGGCATGCCAGTGCTTGACGACTTCGGCCTGCCTACCTACATCGGCGAAACCGTCGGCGCCGACTCCACTTCGGCCAACTATGAACTCGATCTGTACCTGGGTTACGGCGGCGCGATCAACGACGACTTCAGCTATGACATCGGCGCCATCTACTACGCCTACCCGGATGGCCGCGACTCCGACTTCGCCGAGCTTTCGCTGAGCGGCACCTTCAAATGGTTCACCCTCGGCCTCGCCTACACCATCTATGGCGAGAATGACGAAGGTCTGTTCGATGACGGCGACCTCTACTACTTTGGTGGCGCCGAATTCGCGCTGCCCTACGACTTCGGTTTCGCCGCGCGCGCCGGCTATTACCAGTTCCGCAACGACGACGTGGTTACCGGCACCCTGGTCGACGCATCCGGCGTCGTCTACGACGTGACCGAGAGCGCTGACTACTGGCACTTCGGCGCGTCCATCACCCGCGAGGCGGGCGATTTCGGTACCTTCAGCCTGAATTGGGATCAGAACAACGGCAACGAAGATGTCGGCTACGACACCGATCCGAAGTTCTGGGTAGGCTGGAACAAAGAGTTCTGATCCGGCGCGTTTTCGGATAGCGACATCCGTCCGCGCCCCTGCGCCGGGCCTCACCGCCTGATCGCGTCCATTCTTACGGAGCTAAGTCAATGAAGCTGATCGCAGCCATTATCAAACCATTCAAACTCGATGACGCGCGCGAGGCGCTCGGTGATATCGGCGTGTCCGGTATTACCGTTACCGAGGTCAAGGGATTCGGTCGACAAAAGGGGCACACCGAACTCTATCGCGGTGCCGAGTACGTCGTCGACTTCCTGCCCAAGATCAAGATCGAGATCGCCGTTGATGACTCCCTGGTGGACCAGGTCATCGAGGCCATCACCAATGCCGCGCGCACCGGAAAGATCGGCGACGGCAAAATCTTTGTGTTCGACGTCGGACAGGTCATCCGTATCCGCACCGGTGAGACCGGTCCCGACGCGCTCTAAACGTATCCGCTAAGAGGCACTTCGCAGTGGAAGAACCTATTGCTCATCTCGCGTATTCACTGGATACGTTTTACTTTCTCGTCTCCGGCGCCCTGGTCATGTGGATGGCGGCCGGTTTCGCGATGCTCGAGGCCGGACTTGTCCGCGCCAAGAACACCGCGGAAATACTGACCAAGAACGTCGCGCTCTACTCTGTTGCCTGCATCATGTACATGGTCATCGGCTACGGAATCATGTATCCGAGCGGCGGCAACGGCATCATCCCGGAGATCAACTGGTCGTTCATGTTCGGTGGTGATCACACGGTCGAAGAGGTACTCGGGAGTGGTGGGGACACCTACTACTCCGGCATGTCCGACTTTTTCTTCCAGGTCGTATTCGTCGCCACCGCCATGTCCATCGTGTCCGGCGCCGTCGCCGAGCGTATGAAACTTTGGGCCTTCCTGCTGTTCGCGGTCGTCATGACCGGGTTCATCTACCCAGTACAGGGCTATTGGAAATGGGGCGGAGGCTTCCTCGACGGGCTCGGCTTCAACGATTTCGCGGGCTCCGGCGTGGTGCATCTGTGTGGCGCAACTGCGGCGCTGGCCGGTGTGATCCTGCTCGGCGCGCGCAAGGGCAAGTACGGCAAAGACGGCTCCATCAACGCGATCCCCGGCGCCAATCTGCCGCTGGCCACCCTCGGCACGTTCATCCTCTGGCTCGGCTGGTTCGGCTTCAACGGTGGTTCCGAGCTGAAGGTGTCCGACATCGGCGAGGCGAATGCCGTCGCGGCGGTCTTCGTCAATACCAACATGGCCGCGGCGGGCGGTCTTGTGCTGGCGCTGATTACCGCACGCCTGCTGTTCGGCAAGGCCGACCTGACCATGGCCCTGAACGGCGCCCTGGCCGGCTTGGTGGCCATTACGGCGGAACCATTGACTCCGAGCCCGCTGGCCGCGACTTTGATCGGCGGTGTTGGCGGCGTGATCGTCGTCTTCGCTATTTTGTCCATCGACAAGCTGCGCATCGACGATCCAGTTGGTGCCATCTCGGTTCACGGGGTCGTGGGCATGTGGGGTCTGATGGCGGTGCCGATCACCAATGGCGAGGCAAGCTTCGTCGCTCAGGGCATCGGCCTCGGCACTATCTTCGCTTGGGTCTTCATCACCTCGTTTATCACCTGGCTGGTGATCAAGCTCATCATGGGCATTCGCGTCAGCGAGCAAGAGGAGTACGAGGGCTGTGATGTCGGCGAATGCGGTATGGAGGCCTATCCCGAGTTCGTCGGATCCCGCGGCGGCGGATAATAGCGACTGACTGCTAAACGCATCATGCTTGCAGCGGGGCCTTCGGGCCCCGTTTTCGTTGGTTAGGGTTTTTCCGCACCGGGTCTTGGTTTATTGCTGTTATATCGTTACATTCCCGACCTGCAAACCAGGCGGGAGCGCACACAAACATGACCCTTAGGCGATTGCCGGAGACCTTCATACCGGATAACGCAGGATTGACGTTCACCTTCAAGCTTAGTTCCATTCGGACGCTCAGCCGCCAACCTCGCTGGCTATCCTATGGGCGGCCGTCGCTGTTCGGTTTCGTCCTGCTGCTGTCGGCCGCTTCCGCCCACGCGACGCCCTTGTCGGTTTTCGTCAGCGTGCTGCCCCTCGCGACCTTCGTCGAGGCTGTGGGCGGTGAACGTGTAACGGCCCGGCCGATGGTGCTGCCAGGTCAGAGCCCGGCAACCTACGACCCAACACCGAAGCAGATCGCGGCGTTGGCGGATGCCGATCTTTACCTTCGGGTCGGCGTGCCATTCGAAGCCGCCTGGATGCAGCGGATTCAGGCGGCGAATGCAGATATGCTGGTGCTGGACATGCGCGATGGTCTGCCCTTGCGTCCGCAGGATCGACATGTACATGGAGACCATGCGCATGGTCTTGAGGCGGGTGGGCGTGAGTCCATGGACGCCCACCTGTGGACCAACCCGCGACTGGTTCGACACATGGCGGTTGCCATTCGCGATGCACTGACCCGCCTCGACCCGGACGGGGCAGCTTTCTATGCAGCGAATCAGGCAGCCTTCGACGCCGAGCTCGTGGCCTTGGATACGGAGTTGGCCGCGAGACTGCGCGGACTCGAAAGCCGGCGATTTCTGGTCTATCACCCGGCCTGGGGCTACTTCGCTGATGCTTACGGTCTAACTCAGGTGCCAATCGAGCAAGACGGCAAGGAGCCGGCGGCCCGCCGGTTGACCCGATTGATCGACCAAGCCCGATCCGCGGGCGCGCGCGTGATCTTCGTGCAGCCGCAGTTCGATCGACGCGCGGCGGCGCGTGTCGCGCGGGAGATCGATGGCCGGGTCGAGGCGGTCGATCCGCTGGCTCGCAACTACGTCGCGAATATGCGCCGCGTCGCCGCACTGATTGCCACCGAGGGCGACGGGGCTGCGGGTTTGGACCTGGATCTGAGCCCACCGGCATATCATGGCTCAAGTGGTGCCGAAAACAAAGGCGCACCGCCTCGGTGAATGCGGCAATGAACTCGAGCCCACATGTAATTGACATCCAGCAGCTGCGCTTCGCCTACGGCGCGACACCGGTGCTGGAAAACGTCGATCTAACGGTCGACCAAGGCGAGTTCCTCGGCTTGGTCGGTCCCAACGCGGGCGGCAAGAGCACGCTGCTGAAGCTGGTGCTCGGTCTGCTCGAACCCCAGAGCGGGCGCATCCAGGTACTGGGGCACAGGCCGCGCCGAGCCCGTCGAACCCTCGGCTATGTCCCGCAGTATCCGGCATTTCCGAGAGATTTTCCTATCAGCGTCGAGGACGTTGTGCTGATGGGCCGGCTTGGCATTGGTTCCATGCTGGGGCGCTACCGTAGAGCGGACCGTGCCGCCGCGGCCAAGGCACTTGCGGAGGTCGAGGCAGCCGACCTGGACAAACGCCAGATCGGCACTCTGTCCGGCGGCCAGATGCAACGGGTGCTGTTGGCGCGCGCATTGGTGGGCGAGCCGGAGATCCTGATCCTGGACGAACCGACCGCGAACATCGACCAACGCCTTGAAAGCGAGATTTTCGATTTGCTGGCGACACTGAATCGTCGTCTGACCATCATCGTGGTATCCCACGACATCGCGTTCATCTCAGGCTTCGTGAGCCGCGTCGCCTGTCTCAATGGCACGCTGGTTTGCCATGCAACCGACGAGATTGACGGCCAGATCATCAGCGACCTCTACGGCGAGGAGGTGCGCCACATCAGTCATGCCCATGCACACCAGGAATCCGGTAATCGGCATGCACCGGCCGGGCCGTTATCGCATGACTGAATTCCTTGCGGCGTTGGCCAATCAGGGTTTTCTCCAGCAGGCGCTGTTGGCAGGGATACTCGCCAGCTTCGGCTGCGGGTTAATCGGCCCTTTCGTCGTGGTCAAACGCATTGGCTTCCTGGCGGGAGGCATCGCGCATTCGGTGCTCGGAGGCATGGGTGCCGCTGTTTATTTTGGCTTCGATCCGCTGCTCGGGGCGCTGGCCGCGGCGGTGCTCGCCGCCTTGCTGATCGGCTGGGTGCGGCTGACCTGGCGCACCGGCGAGGACACCGCCATCGGCGCCATGTGGGCGATCGGCATGGCGATCGGCATCCTATTCATCTCGCGGACGCCGGGATATGCCAGTGATCTGATGAGCTTCCTGTTCGGCAACATCCTGCTGGTGCCCGCCCGCGAACTCTGGTTCATGGCCGCGCTGGACCTGCTGTTGCTGCTGACCGTCGGGCTGTTCTATCGCCAGTTCGTCGCGGTGGCCTTCGATGAGGAGTTTGCGCGTCTACGCGGGGTGCCGGTGGCCTTTTTCTATTTGCTGCTGTTGGTCCTGGTGGCCGTGACCGTAGTGTTGATGATCCAGGTAGTCGGCCTGATTCTGGTGATCGCATTGCTGACGCTTCCCGCCGCCGTCGCTGGGCAATGGACCGGGTCTCTGGCCGGCATGATGCTGGTCGCGACGGGGCTGGGCGCCATGCTGACGGGTGGCGGGCTAGCGTTGTCCTATGCGCCGGATCTGCCCGCCGGGCCAACGATCATCCTGCTGGCGGGCGCCCTCTATATGCTTTCCGCGGTCGCCGCCGGACTCCGCGCACGTCGGCTCGCTCGGCGGGCGATGCTGAAACCGCCGGCTGCGCATTGATCCAGACGCGGTGTGGTTCGCAATGCGCGGGGTGGCTGAAGTGAATGAACGAATGCTGACCAAGGTTCTCGCCAGGGCTGAGGTCCTCTGTGCCGAACGCGGGGTGCGGCTCACGGCCCAGCGCCGGCGTGTGCTTGAGCTTGTTTGCCGCGCGGGCCGACCGGTCGGTGCCTATGAGATTCTGGATCAGATCCGCGACGGCGCAACCGCTGCGCCGCCGACCGTCTACCGAGCGCTGGACTTTTTGCTGCGGCAGGGGCTGGTCCACAAGCTCGAGACCCTGCACGCCTACGTCGGCTGCACCCATCCCGAGCATGCGCACGTCAGCCAGTTCCTGATCTGCGCCGATTGTGGCGACGTCACCGAACTGGAGAACGAAAGCATCGCCGGCAGTGTTCGCTCGGTGGCGGCGGAGACCGGCTTCGAGCCGCACCGACCCATCGTCGAGGTCATCGGCACCTGCTCCAACTGCACGCTCAAGCCAACTGACCAGTGAGTGAGATCGAATCGGGCGAACTGCCTTGGGGTTGATCTCCGTCGGCGGGAGCGCTGTTTCAGCCGATGTTCGACCGCGCTGCACGGCGCGCCGAAGGCGATGTCCCGCGCTCTTGCGCGGCGGCAGGCTGCTTCGACTCCCCGCGCCCTTAGAGTCGGAAAGCCTCACCGTAGATTCCGGTCTGGACCAACAAGAGAACCCAGGGCTATGCTATGGTTTCGCCCCCGGAAGCGGCCCAGTCAGAGGTGCGCCGACGCCAGAACAGCGCACCGCGGCCGCGTCGTCAGTGCCGCAGATCTCGAGCGCAGCGCCGAGCCGCGGTTGCTGACCACCACCCATCGGCAAAATATTCAGGAGTGTTCCGCCGTGGCAAAATCCCCCATGAGAGTCGCAGTCACCGGTGCAGCCGGCCAAATCGGTTACGCATTGTTGTTCCGTATCGCTTCCGGCGAGATGCTGGGTAAGGACCAGCCCGTCATCCTGCAAATGCTGGAGCTGCCGATGGAGAAGCCCCAGAGCGCGCTGAAGGGCGTGATGATGGAGCTCGACGATTGTGCGTTTCCGCTGCTGGCGGACATGGTCGGCACCGGAGATCCGAATGTCGCATTCAAGGACGCCGACCACGCCTTGCTGGTCGGCGCCAAGCCGCGGGGACCGGGCATGGAGCGCAAGGACCTGCTGATGGATAACGCCAAAATCTTCATCGAGCAGGGCAAGGCGCTTAACGCGGTCGCGTCCCGCGACGTGCGCGTGATCGTTGTTGGCAACCCGGCGAACACGAATGCCTACATCGCGATGAATTCGGCTCCGGATCTGCCGGCGGCCAACTTCACGTCGATGATGCGGCTCGACCACAATCGCGCCGTCTCGCAACTGGCGACCCGAACCGGTAAGGCCGTCTCCGACGTCGAGAAGATGGTGGTGTGGGGCAACCACTCGCCGACCATGTATCCGGACCTGCGTTTCGCGACGGTGGACGGCCAGGATGCGAAGGGTCTGGTCGCCGATGAGACCTGGTATCGCGAGTCCTACATTCCCACCGTCGGCAAGCGCGGTGCGGCCATCATCGCCGCCCGAGGCGCATCCTCCGCGGCCAGTGCGGCAAACGCCGCCATCGACCATATGCACGACTGGGCCTTGGGCAGCGACGGCCAGTGGGTCACCATGGGTGTGGTCTCGGACGGCTCCTACGGAATCCCCGAGGGCATGATTTACGGCGTTCCCTGCGTCTGCACCCCAGGAAAGTACGAAATCATCAAGGACCTCGAAATCGATGCGGTTTCACGGGAGCGGATGGACCATACACTGAGCGAGTTGAAGGAAGAGCGCGAAGGTGTCCAAAGTCTCCTGAGCTGACCCGTTGTCGCACACCTGTCCGGGTGCCGGCTTAGGACACGGGTGGGTCCAACTCTTCGTTATCAGCGACTCGAAACCACTGCCTGCGAAGCAGGCAGTGGGCATCCCACGGTCAAGCGGCCATCGCTCGCTTCCAGTTGCGGCTACGCGCAACAGGATTGTCTCTAGGCGGATCGCCACCGACGGCATCTATCGGGTAATTCAACACCGGCATCGAAGATTTTCGATGCGATTACCCCGCCGATTCTGTACCCTTATGCTCCGGCCTAAGCGTGGCGGCTCCCGGCGCGCATTCCCAATACAGGTTGCAGCTCCTCCAGCCCAGTCCATGGCCGACACGCCGCAGCATCAGATGTCCGATGGCACCGAGACCGAGCGCCGGGTCGTTCAGACCACCCGGAGGGAGCGCCACGGCCGAGACATCGAGCTCCAGTTGGCCAACGCCGATGTGCGTATCAGTCCTGCGGATCGGGATCTGACCGCTTGTCCGGTGGTGGTCCGGCAGTCCGACGACGGTTGCGCCTTCGCCCGCTGCAAGGTCGTGGACAGCAACCACCGCCGCGATTTTCTTATAAGCCGCACAAGCAGATCGGCGCTGGTCGGTCGGAATACGACGACCTCACCGAGTGTGCGGTCGCGCTGCTTCAGGCCCGGGCCGCATATGCCACCGGAGAGCACGGCGATCTGCCGGCACACTGATTCCACCGGATTGTGATGCCAGGTTGTGATGCTGGCCCGACCGTCGAAACCGCGCATTGAGAACAGGACACAGGCACGACAATAGAGGGGATAATCAATGACCGCAAAGAACGCCTTTTACGCCCAGTCCGGCGGCGTCACAGCCGTGATCAACGCCTCCGCCTGCGGTGTCATCGAGACCGCACGGCAGCATCCGGACAAGATTGCGAATGTCTACGCCGGACGCAATGGCATCATCGGCGCGCTGGCCGAAGACCTGATCGATACCAATCAAGAGTCTGCGGAGAACATTGCAGCATTGCGTCACACACCGTCCGGAGGCTTCGGTTCCTGCCGCTACAAATTGAAGAGCCTCGAGGCCAACAAACGTGAGTACGAGCGCCTGATCGAGGTGTTTAAGGCCCACGACATCGGCTATTTCTTCTACAATGGGGGCGGCGATTCCGCCGATACCTGCTACAAAGTCAGCCAGCTCTCCGAGAAAATGGGCTATCCGGTTCAGGCCATCCATGTGCCCAAGACCGTCGACAACGATCTACCCATCACCGACAACTGTCCGGGCTTCGGCTCGGTGGCCAAGTACATCGCCACATCCACGCTTGAAGCATCGTTCGACGTGCGTTCCATGTGCGCCACTTCTACCAAGCTTTTTGTCATCGAGGTCATGGGGCGGCACGCGGGCTGGATCGCCGCCGCCGGCGCACTGGTGGAGGATCAGGGCATCCCGGTGATCACGTTGTTCCCGGAGGTGGAGTTCGACCAGGAGCGGTTCCTAGCCGCAGTCCAGGCGAAGGTCGAGCAGCATGGCTATTGCACCGTCTGTGTCTCCGAGGGCTGCCACTGGCCCGACGGCCGATTCCTGGCGGAACAGGGCACCCGCGACGCCTTTGGGCACGCCCAGCTCGGCGGCGCAGCGCCGGTCGTAGCCAACATGGTCAAAGATGCGTTCGGCCACAAGTTCCACTGGGCGGTCGCCGACTATCTGCAGCGTGCGGCGCGCCATTTGGCGTCGAAGTCCGATGTGGAACAGGCCTACGCCCTTGGCAAGGCAGGGGTCGAGTACGCCCTGCAGGGGCACAACGCCATCATGCCCACGGTCGTGCGCACGTCTTCCGATCCATACGTCTGGGAAATCGGAGAGGCCAAGCTGGCCGACGTCGCCAACGTGGAAAAGTTCATGCCCAAGGACTTCATCACCGACGACGGTTATGGCATCACCGACAAGTGTCGCGAGTATCTTTATCCGTTGATCAGTGGCGAAGACTACCCGCCCTACGAGAACGGCATGCCCAGATATGTGACCCTCGCCAACGCAGCGGTCGCTAAGAGGCTCGGTCCGTTCGAGGTCTGATCGGGTTACCGAGCATCGGGGGGCCATCGTGGCCCCTCTTGCGTTTGATCGTATAGAGGATGCCATGACTCTGGATCGCGCACGCGAGATCATCGCCACCCAGCTCCAGTTCGGCGGCGGTTACAACCGCAATGCCGTGCGCATGCTGTTGGGCGAGGTCCATCGCCAGCAATGCCAGCAGGCCGTGGATGGCTTGATCAGGGAGTTTGATCTGGAAACCGCCTTCGGCCTCAAGCCCGGCACGGATTTCGGACGCGTCGGGCGCTGACGCCGGGGCCGAGTGGGCCGGCGCGGCCGGCCCGACCAACTTCAACTACAACGCAGGAGTCTGTCTTTATGTCAGTCGGAACAATTTTCGCCGTGATCTGCGCCCTCGCGGCGATCGGATACGGCGTCTGGTCAGTGCAGTGGATTCTCAAGCTGTCCCCGGGCTCGCAGCGGATGCAGGAAATCGCCGCCGCCATCCAGGAGGGCGCCAAGGCCTATCTGAACCGCCAATACATGACCATCGGCATGGTCGGCATCGTGCTCGCCGTCGTGCTCTGGGTCTTTCTCGGATTCCATACCGCGCTCGGCTTTTTGATCGGCGCGGTGCTGTCGGGCGCTGCCGGCTACATCGGCATGAACATCTCAGTGCGCGCCAATGTCCGCACCGCCCAGGCCGCCGACAGCGGGCTCGACGCCGCGCTTCAAGTCGCCTTCCGCGGTGGCGCCATCACCGGCTTGCTGGTGGTTGGCCTGGGGCTGCTCGGCGTCGCGGGTTATTACGGCGTCCTGACCTCAATGGGGGTCGCTCAGCCAGAGGTACTGCATTCGCTGGTCGGTCTCGGCTTTGGTGGCTCGCTGATTTCTATCTTCGCACGACTGGGCGGTGGCATCTTCACCAAGGGCGCCGACGTTGGTGCCGACCTGGTGGGTAAGGTCGAAGCCGGTATTCCGGAAGATGATCCACGCAACCCGGCAGTCATCGCCGACAACGTCGGCGACAATGTCGGCGACTGCGCCGGTATGGCGGCGGACCTGTTCGAGACCTATGCCGTGACCGTGGTCGCGACCATGCTGCTGGGCTCGCTGTTGATGACTGCCACCAGTGCCATTGTCTATCCGCTGGTCCTCGGCGGCGTGTCCATCCTTGGCTCGATCGTCGGCACCTTCTTCGTCAAGGCGCAGGAAGGCGACACCAAGATCATGATCGCCCTGTACAAGGGCATGCTCGTGGCCGGCGGCATCGCCGCAGTGCTGTTCCTGCCCATCACGCTAATGATGGACCCAGCCGAAGGCACCGATTATTCCAACTTTGGTCTGTATCTGTCGGCGTTGATTGGTCTCGGTCTGACCGGTCTGATGGTGGTCATCACTGAGTACTACACCGCCACCGAGTATTCTCCGGTGCGCCTGATCGCCAAGGCATCGGAGACCGGCCATGCCACCAACATCATCGCCGGCCTCGGCGTGTCGATGAAGGCGACCGCGGCGCCGGTGCTGGCGGTCTGCCTGGCGATCCTGCTCTCCAGCTGGCTCGGCGGTCTCTACGGCATCGCGATCGCCGCTACCGCCATGCTCAGCATGACCGGCATCATCGTCGCCCTCGACGCCTTCGGCCCAATCACCGACAACGCTGGCGGTATTGCCGAGATGGCCGGGCTCGATGAGAAGATCCGCAACATCACCGACCCGCTGGATGCCGTTGGCAATACCACCAAGGCGGTCACCAAAGGCTATGCCATCGGCTCGGCAGGCCTCGCCGCGCTGGTGCTGTTCGCGGACTACCAAACCGGCCTGATCAGCCACTACACCGCCGCCGGTATGGCGGAAGCCGACATCCTGGCCAAGACCACCTTCCTGCTCAGCGACCCGATGGTTATCGTCGGCCTGTTCATTGGCGGCATGGTGCCCTTCCTGTTCGGCGCCATGGCCATGGAGGCGGTCGGTCGCGCCGCGAGCGGTATCGTCAACGAGGTGCGCCGTCAGTTCCGCGAAATGCCGGGCATCATGACGGGCGAACAGAAGCCCGACTACACCAAAGCCGTCGATATGCTGACCAGAGACGCGATCAAAGAGATGATCGTGCCGTCCCTGCTGCCGGTGCTGGTGCCCGTCGTAGTCGGCTTGGTGCTTGGCCCGGTGGCACTTGGCGGCCTGCTGATCGGCACCATTGTGACCGGCCTGTTCGTCGCCATCTCCATGACCGCAGGCGGCGGCGCTTGGGACAACGCCAAGAAGTATATCGAGGACGGCAACTTCGGCGGCAAGGGCTCCGAGGCCCACAAGGCTGCCGTCACCGGTGACACTGTCGGCGACCCCTACAAGGACACCGCTGGCCCCGCCGTGAACCCGCTGATCAAGATCATCAACATCGTTGCGTTGTTGATCGTGCCCTTGTTGTGACCGGCGACCCCGGCCGCGCCGATGCGCTGCCATGCCAGGAGTGGCGGGCGCGTGTCGGCCGGCTGGGGTAGAATCCAATTAATGTCAAGAGGCCCGCATGGCGGGCCTTTTTCGTTTTGCCCAATCCACAACAGCGCCGGCCATTTGCCCGCCCGGCGATGATCAGCCCTCGACACCGCGTCTCGCAACATCAGCCACGCATTGCCAAATTCGGCTTCGCCGGTGTCTTGAGTTAAAAAACACCGGCATCGCGCTAACTATCAAGAGGAATCAACCCATGAATCTGACAACTATGCCCCGGGGCGACAACATCCCGAATGAAATCAACGTGATCATCGAGATCCCCTCCCACGCGGAGCCGGTGAAATACGAGATGGACAAGGACACCGGCGCCATGTTCGTCGACCGCTTCATGTCCACGGCGATGCACTACCCATGCAACTATGGCTACGTGCCCCATACGCTGTCGAAAGACGGCGACCCGGTGGATGTCATGGTCGTAACGCCTTATCCGTTGATTCCGGGCTCGGTCATCAAGTGCCGTCCCGTGGGCGTGCTGACCATGACCGACGAGTCCGGCGATGATGCAAAGATCCTGGCGCTGCCCATCGACAAACTATTCAAAGGCTACCGGAACATCGAAAGCTTCCGTGACATGCCCCCGCATCTGCTGGATCAGATCGCCCATTTCTTCGAACATTACAAGGACCTGGACGAGGGAAAATGGGTCCGCGTCGGTGGCTGGGGTGGTCGAGAGGAGGCCCGGGAAGAAATCATGGCCAGTGTCGCGATGTACGAGAACGCGCCGGAGAAACCGCTGTTCTGAAGCCGTGCGCTCAAGCGATCCGACGGTGAAGCGCCCGGCCGACCCAGTGCCTGGCGACGCCCGCGCCGCTCTCCGGTCTTCCGCTCTATAGGGACCGCGACGGATGCCGGACCGCAGACAAAAAAACCCGCCTTTCGGCGGGCCGCAGGTCCGATGCGGGGCCGACTGGGTCAGCACCGCATCGGCATCGCCGGGTCTTTGTAGGACCCGTTACCGGTATACCCGTCCCCGTGGCAACAGGTTACTTGATCTCGGCGGTGCTGGTCTCGGTCTCGCCCGTGTTGTCCACCCAGCTGATCTCGATAGGATCGCCGGCCTCACCACCGTTGAATTTGAACGACAAGTAAGGGTTCTTGGATACACCGCCACTCCACATCGCGGTCATGACCACCTGATCCTTCCATTTGGCGGTGACCTCTTGGATGAAGTGGGCCGGAATCGGCTCGCCGGTTTTCTTGTCCTTCCGCAGACCGGTTTCCATCTCGTGGCTCATCAGCGACTTGACGGTGGTGACGCCATTGCTGGTCTTGGCGCGGATCTTGATATTGCTAGCCATAGTGTCTGTTACCTCTTTGGTAATCCGGTATCGTCGTCAGCCGCCGCAGCCGCCGATGGTGACCTTGACCGGCTTCGCGGCGCTGAGCAGGCCGGCGTCGGTCTGCACGACGGCAACCACGTCCGCCGTCTTGGCCATCTTGATACGGGTAGAGACGAAGGGCACGGCGCTCTCACCGAGGTCGAAGGACGCGATCAGTGGTGTTCCGTTTCCGGAGGCGATAATGGAAATGGATTTGGCACCCTCAACATCGCTCTCCACGGTGACGGGAACGACGGCGCCGTTCTCTGCGATGTCCGGAGCCTTTATCTTGACTTGGTCGCTCGTCTCTGTGGCATCGCTGCCCAACAGATCGTTGAGGGCTGCGCTGGTGTCGGTAGCCTTGAAAGCGGCCTCCGGCCATGCGGCGAGAACCGCCCGCGGAGCGAGCAGCCCAGCGCTAACGGCGACGCCGATTGCGCCGGCTCCAAGCGAGCCTTTAAGCAGGACTCTGCGTTTTGCGTCGATCATGAGTTTTCTCCTATCGAGCAGGGGTTGGGGTGATGTCTGTGTGGACGGAGGTCTCGGTGCCGGATGGCGCGGAGGGCTTCAGCCCGAGACGAAGCTTATCGGAGCGTGCTTGGCGCCAATGGGACACAGAGCGGAGAACCAGCGCCTCAGGTCGCAACTAGCAACTACTCCGAGTCATCGTGTCCGGCCTCTCAAAACTCCCGCGAGCTGCGCCGGGAATAACGCGTCGCTCAAGACGATGTCTCCTGGTGTAATCGTTTTGATTCCGACGATCATGATGCCCCTGTGCCGGGGCTTGTTCATGGCATTAGAGGTTGAAATACCTTCTGCCAAGTGTCGACGGTCGCACTAGCTTAGCGCATCCGGACGTGACTGGAAACTTCGGGAATTTCCGAGGTTGGTGCAGAAACCCGATGTACCCGCCAAGTGCGCGAACGATTGGCTTCGAATCCACCGCGTCGTACCAGGTAACAGGCTGCTCGTCGTTTTCGCTATGCGTTCTTCTCACGCCTGCGCTGCTCTTCACGGAGCTCCATGAGTCTGACCTGAATCTTGGAGGCAAGGTGGAAATCTACCTTGGGCTGGCGCAATGCAAGTTCCAGTTGCCGGATCGCCGGCTCCAGATCGCCGTTTAGGTACAGGGCCTCTGCGCGCCAGCGCAGCGTCTGCGTCCGTTTGCCGGATTTGCCTGCCGCATCGGCCATCAGACCATAGATCTGCGGAATGCCGGGGCGCAGTGTCGCGAAGTCTTCAAGCGTCGTCAGTGCAGCATCGGGCTGACCGGCGTCCAAGAGGGCCTCCGCGTAGGTCTGGCGAAGTGGCCAATTGCCGGGTGACAGTCCAACCGGCCCCCGCAGTTCGCGCACGGCCAATTCCGCCTGACCGCTTCGGCGCAGAATGTCGGCGCGAAGCACGATGAACTCGACCTGACTGGGGTGGCTTTCCAATAGTCGCCGGACCTGCGTTGCGGCGTCGTTTTGACGTCCTGCCCGACTCAAGGCCAGCGTGTAGCCGTATCGCTCCGCGGTCTCGCTGCGGTAGCGACGCTTCGCCAGCGTATCCTCGAATTCGTCGACGGCTTGCTCCGCGCGGGAGTAGTTGCGCTGGCGCAGGTTGGCGCGCGCAAGCAGAAAGCGCAGGCTGTCCGGGCGTTGCCGATGACCGTAGCGTTCGGCGCGCGCCAGACCATCGGCAATGCGGTCGGTGTTCACGGGGTGGGTGCGAAGCAGCGCCGGCGCGCCGCTTTCGTAGATGCGCGTCGCCCGTGTCAGCTTCTGGAAAAAACCGGGCATGGCGAAGGGGTCGTGGCCGGCGCGTGCCAGGGTGTCGATGCCGATTCGATCGGCCTCCTCCTCGTTCGCGCGGGTGAAGTTGATCTGTTGCTGTGCTGCGACGCCCTGGAGGCTGGCCAGGGCGGCGATTCCCGCGGTCGGATCGACGGCTGCGCCGAGTACCGTGGCGGCCAACATCAACGCCACGGTCGGGATCGACATTTGCTTCTGCGCCTCGAACGAGCGCAGCAGATGCTTTTGGCTGACATGGGCGATTTCATGTGCGACCACCGCGGCGAGTTCAGCCTCAGTCTCCGCCGCCATGATCAGCCCGGCGTTGACGCCGATATGCCCCGCGGGGCCCGCAAAGGCGTTGATGCTGGGGTCTTCGACAATGAAGAAATCATAATTGCCGCTGCCGTCGCGCCCGGCGGCCGCGAGCGCGTTGCCGAGACTCTGGATGTAGTCCGTCAGAATGGGATCTTCGCTGACCTTCAGCGCCTTACGCACCCATTTCATGAATTCCTGACCCAGGGCACGCTGCTCCGCGCCGGACATGAGGGCGTCGGCGCTACTACCCATCTCGGGCAGGTCGAATGCGTCGCCTTGGGCGGGCGGTGGCAGGCTCGACAGGATTATGCCCAGAACAATGACGCCGAACGCGACGGAGAGTCTGTTGAGCGCCTTACGGGGAGACAGCTGCATCGTCAGTTCTGGATCGCACGTCGGCACGTCAGTTGAGTTGAATCCGGTGACCCCAGGGAACGCTTGCACGACCTTTGATCAGCCAGACAACGGGATAGTTCGGCTCCTGCGCTGGAAAGGTGCCTTCGGCGTCAGTGAAATAGATCAATAAGTCCGGTTTCGCACCCTGCCGCTCCACCCAGTCAAATACGGGGAGGAAGCTGGTTCCGCCACCACCGGCAAGATCTTTTGGCCGGCAGAATTGCTCCCAGGGTGCGAAGTGGAAGGGTGCACCCTCGCAAAGCTGGGCATCGCAGGGCAGCAATGTGATCTGCGCACGGACCTGTGCTTTGAGTCCGTCGACTTCATCAATGAATTCCTGCACCTCGGTGTCCTTGATCGACCCAGACGTGTCCAGCGCCACCACGACATCAAGTTGCTGGCTCCGCAGGCTCGGCATGATGAAGTCACCTTCGCGCCGGGATGGTCGCGACCAACTATAGTCGTCCCGTGCGGTGTCGCTCATGTACCGCGCGAGCAGCATGCGCCACGGGAGCTGCGGCTGCAGCAGGTGATCGATCATGCGCTTGAGTTCGCCGCGGAGCTTGCCGGCCTGCAACGCCTGCTGTGCCGCACCAGCGGTCCGTTGCTGCCATTGCACCTGCAGCTCCTCTTGCTCGTCCGGCGTCAAGGGTTGCGGTGCGTCCGACAGATCCGTGCTGGCGATATCCGACTGGGGTGCGGCGCCCTGCTCCCCTTCTGCTTGGCCGCGATTGGGTTCGTGGCTATTCTGCTCGCGCGGTCTTGGGGCGCCTTGGCCATCGTTCTCTTCGTTGCGTTCTTCACCCTGACCGTCGTCCGCGCGGGGCGTGACGTCGCGTTCGTCCATGCCATTTTGACGTCCCGGATTCTGATCGTCCTGATCATAGGCATGCTTGTCCAGTGTCTCCGACTCATCGCTGTCCCTCAGCAGCGGATAGATTTCTTCCGCCGTCATACCCCGAAAGAGCGGCGTCATCAGTGCGTTGGGCGGTGGTTCAAGGCCGTCATCGACCAGTAGCGGGTTAGTGGCGTAGTCGCAGGCGAGATCCCATTTGTTCTTGATCCGATGCTGGCGTCTCGCGAAGTGTGACAAAGCGCAGTGCAGGGCCTCGTGGGCCAGCATGAATTGGGTTTGGCCCAGCGATAGCCCGCTGATGTACTCCGGGTTGTAGTAGAAAGCGCGGGCATCGGTTGCGGTGGTCGGGCACCAGTGCGCATCGGCTGCATGCATCGGAAGGCGCAGCACGAGCGCGCCCAGAAACGGCTTGTCCAGAATCAGCCGGGTTCGGGCCGAGGCCAGTTTGGTCTCAATTACGCTGAGATCGAACGTGCCGGTCTTGTTGGTTTGGTCAGCGGACATGGTTGCAGCACGGATGCGGGTCTACTCGTATAGCATCACATCAGCGACGGCCGTGGCCCAGTCGGCAAAGGCCGGCACCTCGAATAGGTCATTGCCGATGGCTCGGTGCAGATCCGAGACCAGCATCACCCCCATCTCGCGCTGCGGAAAACGGCCTGCGTAGTTCAAGATGTTGCCGAGCACCAGCTGGCCGTTTTCGGCACCGGCATCGCTGGCGCGGGCGCGTATCGCTTTGCCCACAAGCGCCGCGGCGACCGCGTACTGCAAGTCGATCTCCTTGGGCATCGAGACCTCTTCGCCGGCACAGATGGCATCTAGGTCCGGCATTTGATCGACGCTGTTGACAAACGCCGCAACCTCGATCCCGGCGGCCGGACCGACGCAGGCCTGGAGCGCACCCTGCAGAAGCTGCGGCTCGTCCTCGAATTTTTTGAGAGCCCGATGCGCAAACTCCCACGAGCGTGGCGAAGGGAACGCGACCGGGTTGTGCGCGGGATCGAAGTCGAACAGCAATTCCGGGCGGAAGCGCAGGAACGCGATGATACGTTCATCGATACCGCTCGCATAGGCCCAGGCGACCCAGTCATCCAGATGTGTGTCCACCTCAAAGTGCGAGAAGCGGTTGGCGAGGGGGGACGGCATGGCATAGGTCACCCCGCGGTCGCCCTGGCGATTGCCAGCTGCGAAGATAACCCAATGCTCCGGCACCTCGTACTCGCCGAGCCGACGGTCCAGGATTAGTTGATAGGCTGCGGCGGAAACTGCCGGCGGCGCCGATGTGATCTCGTCCAGGAACAGTACACCGGACGTGGCGTGGCGCCGCACATCCGGAAGTAGGGCAGGGATCGCCCATTGCACATGCTGATCGACGCGGAAGGGAATGCCTCGAAGGTCACTCGGCTCCATCTGGGAAAGCCTTATATCGATGACCGGCACATGGTGCCGCGTGGCGATCTGCGCCACCATCTGCGATTTTCCGACGCCGGGCGGGCCCCAAAGCATGACCGGGGTGTGATGACCGTCGGCGGCGCTGAGGTATTCGCGCTCGAGGACACGCAAGATCTGGGCAGGTCGCATCGGTGGCGTGACTCCTCGTACAGGCGTGGCAGGGTCAAGGCAGCGTCGTTCCTTCGGCTTGATGACGGAGAAACCACTCGGCTTGCACCGACGTCGTTCCACCACATTTTATGTGGGACGTTCATCCTGCTGGTGCAAGTCCGCGTCGAACGCGACGCCGCTGGAGACCCGTCTTCACTGCGCATTCTGACAGAGGCGTTGGTTATAGCATGAGGCGCTGAGTCCGGCGATCGATGCTGGCAAACATTAGAAAAGAGCGGTATTCTTATGAGTTCATCCGCCTATGGAGCCCGGTGGCAATAGGGTTAGGACCGCGACTATCCGCTGCGGTCGTCCCGCGTAGAGCCCGGCTTCAAGGTGGCAACCGAGACGCATGGATTGCGGCTCCGCTATGCGGGATCCGGTTTGGCAAATCGGCACCGTGCGACGCACGGGGAAATACTAACGACAGAGATCAGGAGAGCGGAAATGAATCAGTTCTACTACGATGCCGTCACCAAGATGGAAAACCTCGGCGTCGACGACGAATACATCCAGGGCTGGCAGTGCGGATTCCTGCAGAATCCAAAACGCGAAGAACAGCGTCTGACCGAGGCCTACGAGGCCGGCTATGGCGACGGAGAGGAGAAGAACACTGACAACTTCTCAAATTGGGTCAAGGCCTGACGTTGCCATCCTTGTAACAGCTTCGGCAAATGACCCATGCACATGCGGATTCGATACGCAGTGCCGGGTGGCGGTCGAACGGGCGGGTGATACCCGCCTTTTTTCATTCAACACCGGACCCTGAAACCATGTTCTTGTCAGAGCGTCCCGCGGAGCGCCTGCGCGGTCTGCTGCCAGGCGAAGGCTGTTTGGCCATGCCTTGTTGCTTCGACGCGCTGTCGGCGCGCCTGATCGAACAGGCGGGTTTTCCATTGACCTTCATGAGTGGTTTCGCCGTCTCGGCGTCCCGCGCCGCGTTGCCCGACACGGGTTTGTTGTCGGTGACCGAGATGGTGGACCAGGGCCGTTCTATCTGCGATGCGGTCTCGATCCCGGTCATCGGTGACGGTGATACCGGATACGGAAACCCGGCCAATGTGCAGCGCACTGTTGCGCAGTACGCCAGCGCGGGGTTCGCGGGCATCATGATCGAGGATCAGGTCGCCCCCAAGCGCTGCGGTCATACCGGCGTGAAGGTAGTCGTTGAGCGAAGCGAGGCCTGCCACCGCATTCGCGCTGCAGTCCGTGCGCGGGAAGGTGGCTCTGATTTGGTCGTTGTCGCCAGAACCGATGCCCGCAGTGCGCTGGAAACGCGCCTGGGCGCCGCGGGTGCCATGGACGAAGCGATCTGCCGCATGCAGGCGTTCTCGGATCTTGGCGCCGACGTGCTGTTTCTCGAAGCACCGCGCACCGAGGCGGAGATGGGGCGATTCGGTCGCGAGGTGCCGGGTATCCGCATGGCCAACATGCTGGAGGATGGCATCACCCCTTTCCTCTCAACTTCGCGACTCGATGAACTCGGATACCGCATTGCGGCCTACCCGTTGACGCTCTTATCCTGTGCCGTCCAGGCCATGCGCGTTGCGTTGACCGAACTTCAAAGCGGAGCTAGCCCGACGAGTCGAGTTGACTTCGCGACGCTTCGGGGGATCGTTGGCTTCGATAAATACGACGCGCTATTGGAAGAGTACGAACAGCAATCCGGGTGACCGGCTGCCCCGGTGGCTGCTCGCCGCGGCCGTAGCTGCAAATTCGATTCATCTGCACGGTCCACCTCCGATGACCCATACCGACTACCTGAAGGATCTGATCCTTTTCCGCAATGATCCAAGCAAGGTTGGCATCGTGCGCGCCGCCGCACTCCGTGGGGAGGTCGACGCGCTGTATGCGCTTGGGCTGATCTATGCCGAGGGACGCGGAGTAGAGATCGACTTGGCCCAGGCCCATTACTGGCTTTCGCTCGCGGTCGATCAGGGCGACAGGGACGCCGACCAGTTGCGTAACATCGTCGGCAGCCAGATGACCGACGAGGAATACAAAGCCGCCAAGCGCCTCCGATCGGGCGCGGCTCTTACGATCGTGAACCCCGGGGGATCGTGAAACCGGGGAGCGGGACCGGGATGTTCCATTGAGACTCGTCGGCAGCGGCACAGGCTGCGTAGCTTGCCGGGCTTTTGGCAGCGTGCGGGGCCGGTGACCCCGTCTCGACGGGTATCAAGCCCGCTTCAGTCCTGCAGCGCCGTGACCACGCAGTCCAACCGCTTCCGTACCTCGGAGGCCAGCGCTGGTACGTCTTGATTGTCGACCAGACTAAGCACGGCGCCCGGATCCATGAACAATACGCTGACACCGCCGTCCTCGTCCTCGCGGACGACCACATTGCAGGGGAGCAGCAGGCCGATGTCCGGCTCGGCGGTGATGGCTTGATGCGCGAGCTGGGGGTTGCAAGCGCCGAGGATGCGGTAGGGACGCTGCTCGATGCCGAGTTTGGCCTTGAATGTCGCACTGACATCGATGTCGCTCAGCACGCCGAAGCCTTGCGCCTTCAATGCCTCGGTTACGCGTCCAATCGTCTAGTCGAAGTCGGAGCTGACCCTTGTCGAAAACCCATACATGGCTCGGTGTCCTCTGGTTTGTGTTAGTTCGGCAATGCTGTCGTGGTCAAAAGGCACGTAGCGCCGAGTGCCTGGAATACAATGCTGCCGCCGGCATGACGGCACCGGCCCGCCTCAGGCAGACTGACGCCGCGTTCGGCTTAATCTTCGTGCTCTCGACGCTGATGACATCCAACTTTGCCCAAGGCGGCCAGCGCGACCTGCTAATCGATGACTTCTCCGCCGGCACGGACCGCTCGCGGCTCGGCACCACTTGGCGTCTCGCCACCGATCGAGTCATGGGCGGCGTTTCAGACGCCGCAATGTCTTTGCGCCAGGCCGGTGGACGCCGTGCACGCTGCATGCGAGGCGACGTGAGCCTCGAGAATAACGGAGGCTTCGTGCAGATCAACGTCGATCTGGCCCGTGACGGCTATCTGGACGCCAGCAGTTTCGATGGCGTGCGGCTGCTGGTGCGCGGCAATAGCGAGACCTACAACCTGCATCTCAAGACCGCCGCCACCAGCATGCCCTGGCAATCCTACAGGGCGGAGTTCGTTGCCGACGAACGGTGGCGCGAGGTGCGGCTGCCCTTCGCGGGGTTCGAGCCACACCGGCTGGATTCGGCGTTGGATCTCACGCGGCTCAAACGGCTCGGCGTCGTGGCCATCGGCCGTGTCATGCACGCGGACCTCTGTCTTGCCGAGATCGGCCTTTTCGGACCCCCTGATTAAGCCGAAGTTGCAGTGAGAATCGGTCCCGTCTCAATCATTGGCCGCTGACCTGTCAGCGCAGGCGCCGTGGGAAGCGCGCTTGTCTCTGTAACTGCACCCATGCATCGGATCAGAGCCCCGTCGGCCGTCGCCAATATCCGGTCATCTCCAGATATCCGCGCCCAATCTCCCGCCCGGCCTCGAGCAGTCGCGTTGCGCCTTCTCAGTAGACCGTCGCCGGCGCGCAGAGCACGGGCGGGCACCATCCGTGCCGCCTCGCGGGCCGGCAGCCAGGCGCCGCCGAGCCCCGCTAGCACACCCAGCGTCAGATAGACGAGCGTCAAGACCGGCTCGAACCGGACCTGGGGCGCGAGCCCACGGAAGAAACCGGCACCCAGGTCCCCGCCGATCAACCCGAAGGCGAGCACGGTGAGCAGATAGGCCAGCAGACACCCGAGCAGTCCACCGATCAGCCCGAGTACGCCGCCCTCGGCGAGTAATCCGCGTCGCAGTTCGGCGCGGTTGAGCCCGAGCGCGCGCAGGAAGGCGAATTCCTGACGTCGGCGCACCACTGAGAGCCACTGGGTCGCGCATCGCGCGGGCGCGCCGGTCCGCCGTGGCGACGTCCTGATCGAGTAGCCACAGGGGCTGCGCCACATTCTCGGCCACCGACGATTGAGCGAGCCGCACCCCGAGCGACGACCGAGAGTTCGGCGCCACCCGCAAACGCCTGCCATCAGCCTGAGCCGCTGCCGTAACGGCCTAGATAAGGTCTGGCGAGGCGATACCCCCCGGCTGCAATTACCGCCGCCCAGAGCGGCCACAGGTTCAGGTATCCGTCCCAGTCCTGCCAGGCTGCCGCGGTGACACCGGCCACCACGGCCAGTCCCTGGCCTGCGCGGATGCGTTGCGGCATCAGGGGCTCGTCGGTATCGTCCGCCCGTGCCTGGATCGACCCCGCTGCTCGCATGGTCGGGACCAGCAGCGCGGCCAGTGCGATCGCCAGCATGCCGGCAACCGGATCCGGTGGCGCCAGCGCGGGTATTGGACCCGCCAGCACCCAAATTCCGATCAGTACCGCGATGGCCGCCGCGACCAGGAGCTTGACTCGACTCATCGGGGCCATTGCCCCGTCCAGCGCCAGGGCGCCGATACCGAGCAGTAGAAAGAGCGCACCCCACTCCTGGGCGACCCAGATCCCGAGCAGGAGTATGGCGGCGATGTCGGAGGCCGTTGCCGGGAGCCCGGTGGTGCGATTCAGCACGCGCATCCCCAGCAGCACTACGAGCAATGGCGCGATGCTCGATGTCTGCAAGTCCAGCAGTTTCAGCACGAGCATGACCAGCGCGCAGATCCCCGCGGCGATCAATGCGGAGATTTCCAGGTCCGGGTCGAGCTCGCGGCATAGTGCCCAGGCCAGCAGCACGGCAACGGCAGCCAATACCGCATCCAGGACACCGCCGATCCAGACGCCGTCGACGACGCCCCCGATGCCCCAAAAAACAATAAAGACCCCGGTCATGATGACCACAATCCAACGGTTGGTCGGATACCCGAAATCAAGTGGTCTTGCGACCCCGGATACGCTTCGCAAATTCATCAGCAAATCGTCCTGTGACTTCTCTCGCGCTCGAAGATCGTGGATTGTGCGTATTGCCGCAGAAACCCGCGTGATGGCAACGACGGGATTTGACCGGGCCGCCGGCGGACAACATAGCGCACACCGGCGTGTGTGGGGAGCGCGGTCGCATGCAAATGGCAAATTCAATTGGGCCTTCTCTGCGACAAGTCTCTCTACGCCAACAAGGGGTTTTTCACGTACCCGAAGCAGGTACAGGTCGAGGATGCATTGCAGCGGTCGGGATGGCTCGACTTCTCGGGCCACGGATACGGGGCAGTGAGCTCCGCTGGTGCAGGCTAAGGCGATTGCCGGAAAACCTCGTACCAGATGACGCAGGATTGCGGTTCGCCCCCTTGGTCCGCATGGAAAACGCTACCGACCAGCGTGCCCCCAAAGTGACGACCGCGCACCCCGGAGTTCTGCCTAGCCGACGAATCCCGAGTCGAGATGACTGCCGTCGCACAACGGCTTGTTCTTGGACTGGCCGCAGCGGCACAGGGTCACCCGGTTGCGCGGCTCGAGGGGGGTCCCATCCGTGCGCTGGATGGTTATCCGACCGGTGACCCAAAGAGGGCCGTTTGGGATGATGGCAATCGCCAGGGATAGGTCGGGCTCCAGCGGGCGCGAAGTCTCGCTATGCACCGTTCTCGGCTCCTGCGCATATTCGGTCAACGCATAGGTCAAGGCACCGGAAGGACAGTGCTCAATCATGCCGATGACTTGGATCCGCACCTGGACCTCCACCGTTTTGTCCATCAGCTTCCAGACATCGGTGACGTGATTGGTGCAAAAGCCCGCGTGGACACAGAGTGGCCGGTCGTCTTCGAGGACCATTCCCGCGCCGGGGTAACTTGCGCGGCTCGCGGGAGTCTGCTGTCCGACGGTTTCCGCGCTCTGAAAACCGATGGCCGCGTGACTGCCATCGCAAAAGGGCTTGGCCTTCGAAGCGCCGCAGCGGCACAACGCATAGTCCGTTGGCGTTTCCACCTGACCTTCAACAGACCATGCCAGGGCCTCGCCGTTCTCTGAGCGCAGGATGGACTTGCACCACAGCGGGACATTCCCCTGCACCGCATAGGGTCCGTCCGGTCGAACGCGGATCATGGGTCCTTCGAATGGGTGCAGAGGCTCTCTCGGAGGCTGATAAGCGAATCCCAGACCGACCGAGGTTTCCGCATCCGTTCCAGGCGCCTGCATCAGTTCGCGGGCGGTGTGCTTGAGCGCGTACATGGCGCCCACGGAGCGCGCCAACTGGTTCCCGCCACCATTCAGCCCGCGCTCCAGGAAACGCAATATTTCGCTGTACTCGCGAGCGAACCTTTGCAACAGGATGTGTGCTTCGCTGCCGGTAGGATCGTTGCCAGCATCCGGATCGGGGCCGGGACGATACACGGCGTCCCAGTCCACCGCGATCTGTTGGCCAGTTGGGCCGCTTTGCGGCGTATCGCCAGGGCGAAATCGGCGCGCGTCGAGAAGCTCCTGGAGCCGGAAGAAATGGCCAACCTCGTTGCGTTCCTGGTGGAACATACTCCGGTCGCCGTCCCAGATGGCGTCGTGGTCGAGCCCTTCCCCCTGATGCATGATCTCTGCGAGCGCGGCCAGCGCGGATGCCTTATCCAGCACAGGAATAATGCGGCCGCTGCCCAAGTAGGCGGCCCCTTGCGGCTCGATCTGGCAGGCCGGATCGCCGCTGAAGACCTTTTGCTCCCCCAGTTGGGCACACAGCCAGAGCAGGCCTTGCTCGATGGCCTTGTAGAACTGGCCGATGGTTTCGTACGCATCGTCCTCCGGCGCCGCGCCGGCTGACTCGGGTCGCTCGATGCGCATCAGCCCCCGCAGCGTATCCGGTGAAAACCGGGCCAATCGGACCTGAAATGTCCGGCTGCTATGCGGAAGATTGCAGGGATACTCCGGGAGGAAGTCCGGTTCGACCAGCCGCGGACTCCCGCCCACTGCGTTGAGCAGATTCGCCGCCAGGGTCATATGCAGCATTTCCTCAACGAAGATACTGCGCAGGATCTCGGCGGCCTCGCGGTTTCTATCCTCTTTGATGGAGTACAGCGCGAACAGATAGGGCGGGATGGTCGCATGCTCGACCTGAATGGCCCATTGCAAATGCTGCCGAAGGCTGTCGAGGTCTCTTATCGCCATGCTCATGCTTCCTCTAAGCCCAAGGGCGCGCGCCGCCCCTTCTGTTTGGATAGATGCCGTTGGCCGCGAACCCTGTCTTGCCCCGGGGACGGCGAATCAACCAGCGACCTTTGATTCAAAGATACCTCGAACCTCGTCGGCGATCGCAAGGCCAAGTGCACGCTGTTGCCCCGCGTCAAAATGCAGCCCGTCGACGGGGCTGCTGACTGCATGGTCGCCGGCGTTCAGATAATTGCAGCCCAGGGAATCGGCCACGGCGCGATAGTGTGTGTGAAGCCGCTGCGACTTCTCGACGCCACCGGCGAAAGGCTCCGCGAGTAGCCTAAGCGGACCGATGCAACAAGGGCATACGAGCAGAGTCTCCGGCTTGATGCCGCGCTGCCCGCGAATCGACGCGGAGACCATCTCCGCGAGCCGGCCGGCGCCGGAAGCGATGTCATAGGCGGAGAGGTTGAATCGCGACTTGAGGTCGTTCGAGCCCAGCATGATGATCACGAGATCCAGCGGGGCATGGCTCTCGAGGCAGGGCAGCAGATAGGACCGGCCGTTCTTGTGTTCCCCATCGATAGGGTCGTCGAAGACCGTCGTGCGCCCGTTCAAACCTTCTTCGATGATTGCATAGTCCGCGCCCAATGCCCGCTGCATTACGGCGGGCCAGCGATCCTGACGTGCATGCCGCTCGGAACTGGTCAGCGATGTCATGGGGATCATGCCCCAGGTGTTCGAGTCGCCGTAGCATAAAATCGTTTTCATCGCGGATATCACCGCAACCCCTGTGCGCGAGCGCTGATCGGCGTGATGCGGGAGATGGCGGGGCTCAGGGTACAGGCGAGCACGACGCGGCTCAATGCCGGATGGGCGAGTCAAGGCAGATCGCACTCGGAACAGAGATTGCAAATCAGACTCGGAACAGAGATTGCGACTGGCTCACTATGTTCGAAGGAGCGGACTCGGCGGTCTATGATCTCATCGCCAGCTAACCCGCAAGAGCGGGCAGTGCTTGGGCCCGATCTGGAGACAACCAAATCCGGCTAGAATCGGAGATTGTGAAGGCGCTGAAAGCCGTGGGACGGGGGTGGACGCTGGCCGAGACCATCCATGGAATCAGTCAGCGCGGAACCGGTAAATCGCAATGTCCCGATTCCGCCGCCGAGAACCTTGATAGGACAATCCTTATGCCCGACGCACTGAATAATCTCGGCTAGAACTCAAGGTCCGGATTGCCGCCAAACTCGTTATAGATACGCGGGGCCTCCCCGCTGTCCCGGTCTGCTCCGCTGAGGTCAAAGAGCAAGTCGCCGTTGCCATCGGCAATGCCGTGATATCGGTCGACGTCCGAGCCGACGGTTGGCGGCATCGCCGTGACTTTACGCAGCTCGCTGCGGTCGCCGACGATATCAGGATTTCCCGCCGTGAAGTCTACATAGCTGTCGGAGGCTTGCACGGTCACGGCGAACACACCCACGATGATGGCGGCGCCAAGCTTGTTGGATGTTTTGGTCATGGTCTCTCTCCGTTTGAGTTTTGTCGATGATCCGGAACGGTTTCGAACCACCAGGACGACGCCTCGGATCAGGTTGTGGCCGATGCGACTCGGCCTCGCCCCGATCCGTCTGCGGTTGCCTGTAGAGACCCGATCCTCTATCCATCTCTTTCATCGCCAACCTGCACCAACCATTTGCGCGGGTACCCGCTTTTCCGGATTATGACCGGATGACCTAAGGTGGAACCCAGAAAGAGCAGTTGACCGCTTAGCACGTATGGACAAGTTAGCGCTGCCCGGCGACTTAGAGCAACGAGTCAACGCTCACCCGTTGGGTGGAGTCCGCTACGGCGCCCAGGGCACACCCCAAGGACATCGATGAGGACAGCGACCATGACCCGGCTGATGGCCGTCCTGTTGAACGGCATTGCGCAGATTGAATACGACCGCGACAAGCCGCTGCCCGACTACCAGGGCGCCTATCTGACCAAGATGGATCGCAAAATGGACGAGGAGGGGATTGACATCGACGGCCACTTGATTCGCAAACCGGATCTAGGCCAAAAAGCGCAGTTCGTGGCCGCCAATCTAGTGCATGCGATCAAGTCCGGCCAGGAGGCCCAAGCAGCGGCCATGTGCACCTGGCTCGCGACGCGCATGCCGGACATGAAACAGGTCAAGATTCGCGAGCAAGGCGACAACTTCGCGATCGAGTTGGACTTCGAACAGGCCTACGTGAAACAGCACCCCGTGCAGTTTACGCCGTTGAAGCGCTCCTGACCCGACACCGACAGTTTCTTGAATCACTTGAATCAGTACCGGCCAATCTCCTGCGATCACTACGACCTGTTCGAGATCGCCATCATGCGCGGACAGCGGCGCCGGCTGGTCCAGCGCGGCGACAGCGGACAGGAGACCGAACTCTTTGCGTGGCCCATCGACGTCTGCGCCGCTGATGGCGCCGAATGGCTGACGATCGAAGACGATGACGGCAAGCGAAGGCGATTGCGTCTCGACCTCATCAGATTCGCCGCTCCCGAGCAACGAACTACCCGATGATGACGCGCCAGCCATGGACCTGAACCATGCGGTTCGACGTGCGCGACTGGAGGTCACTGTCGAGATTCCCCGCGGCGGATTTCGCAAGGTCGGCTCGACAGGAAGACTGGACTTCCTCTCACCGATCCCCTGCCCATTCAACTACGGCTCCGTGCGCACGCTTCTGGGACTGGAAGGTGACCTCTTGGACGCTGTCGTCCTCGGCCGGAGACTCGAACCAGGCACCCGCGTGCAGGTCGTGGCCTACGGTGCCGTCGGCCTACACGACCGGGGGCTCTATGACGACAAATTGATCTGCGCCACGGTTAACCTCAGCCCCGAGCAACTGCGCCTCCGGCGGCGGTTCGTCCTGCTCTTCTTCCGCACGTACGGCTGGGCGAAACGGCTGTTGAACCTTTGGCGCGGGCGCCCCGGACGCACCGGCGTACACGGCTGGGTCAGCACCGAAGACGCACTGGCGCGCGCCCAACCTGTCGCCCCCAGAAGCTGGAGCAGCCCGCCGATCCCGTTCTAACAGCTGGACACTCGCCTCAAGAGCCCGAGCGCGGGACTTCCACCCTGGGGGACCACCAACCGCAACTGAAAACGACCACCCGCAAACACCCTGACGCAAGCCCCGGACGATGGGCGGCGTCCATTCTCATCAAGATACGGACCAATGTCCGAGACCGTCAACGCCTTAACTGTTGCAAATGCACTTTTTATGATCTATTAGTTGCATATGCAACAGCTAACCGTACAACCGAAGATGCAACCGGCCCCACGACTTCAACCCGATCCCGCCACCGTTGTGAGCAAGGCGTTGATCAACGCAGGAAAGGCGCTGGGGCTGTCACAGCAGCGGCTGGGCGAGGTGATCGGCCGCGACCGCAGTGCTCTGTCCCGCGGCCTCGATCCGCGGAGCAAGAGCGGCGAACTTGCGCTGCTTCTGATCCGCTGCTACCGCAGTCTGTTCGCGCTAGTCGGTGGCGAACCGGCCGCGATGCGGCACTGGATGCACACCGACAATCACGACACGGGCGGCGTCCCGGCGGAGCAGATCCGCAGCGTGCAGGGACTGACCCATGTGCTCGAGTATCTCGACGCCATGCGCGGCCACGCCTGACGAGCCTCTATTCGGGACGAGCCTCTATTCGGGCGGCGCCGACGCGCCCCATGTGGCACGCGCAGGCGAACTCCAGCGCGTCCCTGCACGCCGCATTGACCGGGAAATCCCTTGGATGCGCTTGTGACCGGGCCGCGAACTAGCCATGTCTGAGTCTGCCGCGACCGCGCGTCCGGACCTTTGGGCTGCTTGTGCGGAGGACATCGAGATCGGCCCGCTCGGCGGTACCTTGATGCGCATGGTCGAGAGCCAGCAGCAGGTAGCGACGCTGTCCCTGGTCGACGATCTTGGCGAGCAGAGGTTGCTGGAAGAGATGTTGGAATCAACCAAACCTGCCCCGCGTCGCGGCAGCGATCGCCTCCACTACCTGCTCGCGGCACCGTTCCGCTATCCCCCGCTGCGCCACGGCTCGCGATTCGGCTCACGCTTCGAACCGGCGCTGTTCTATGGCGCCCACCGGCTAACCACGGCGCTGGCGGAAGTCGCCTACTACCGGCTCGCGTTCTTTACCGCGATGACCGAGCCGCCCCCGTCCGGGCGGCTGCGAACCCAGCACAGCCTGTTTAGCGCCCGCTGGCACACGACCCATGGCGTCAGGCTCCAAACGCCGCCCTGCGATGCCCATGGGCACCTGCTGCGCCACCCCGCCGACTATGGCGCGACGCAGCGGCTCGGGCGCGCGATGCGCGATGCTGGTATCGGCGCCTTTGAGTATCCTTCTGCCAGGGACCTCGCAGCCGGCATCAACATCGGCCTGTTCGACCCAGACAGCCTGCTGAGCCGAGAACCCATCAAACCCCGCAGCTGGCTCTGCGAGACCCGCGCCGACGGCGTCGACTTTGCGGCCGCCGCGAACCGTGAGCTGCAGCACTTTCCGCTTCGGAATTTTCTGCTGGACGGCCGGCTGCCGCGACCCGTCTGACCGCGGACAGGGACTTTCGGATCCCTGAACATCGCCGGCGATGGCGACTCGCGAACACCAAGCCCGAGGCATCGGCCGCGTCGTTTCCAGGCCCGCCCCAAAGACATCGCATGACGCACAAGCTTGATTTCGCCGCCGCCGCTTCGCGAATCCCGCTTTGACCGGGAGCCGCGCGCGCCCCATCTCGGAGCGACCAGTGACGCAACACAAACCGAAACGGTGACCGCCAATGAAGAGGCTCAACCTGCTCCTGACACTGATACCGCTCTTGGCGCATGCCCTGGCAATCGGCGCGGACGGCGATGAGTCGCTGACCGATCTTCAAAACCCCGGCTATCAGGCCAAACCGGACTGGTTCAAGAACTCGTTCCTGGACATCCGCGGGGACATCGCCGAGGCGGCCGAGGACGGCAAGCGGGTGATCCTGTATTTCTATCAGGACGGCTGTCCCTACTGCGCAAAGCTCTTGCAGGACAACTTCGGCGACCGCGAGATCGGTGCCACCGCCCGCGAACACTTCGACGTTATCGCGATCAATCTTTGGGGCGATCGGGAGGTCACCGGAACCGATGGCGAGGCGACGACCGAGAAGGCGTTCGCGGCTGGTCTGGGCGTGCAATACACGCCAACCATGTTGCTGCTGGACGAAGAGGCCGCGGTGGTCATGCGTATCGACGGCTACTTTCCACCACACCAGTTTCACCAGGGACTGCGATACGTCGCCCTGAAACGCGAGCAGGCGGGCGAGGCATTTCGCGACTTTTACCGCGGCCAGGATGCCAAGGCGGCCAGCGGCAAGCTCCATCAGGAGGGCGGCTTCCTGGAGCCACCGCTGCGCCTTGCCGACAACCGCGCCGCATCGGACCGTCCGCTGGTGGTGATGTTCGAGCAACCGGTCTGCGCCGGCTGCGACGAGTTGCACCAGGACATTCTAAAGCGCCCGCCAGTAGCCTACTCCCTCAGCAGCTTCGACGGCGCCATCGTCGACGCCTGGTCGGACGCCGTGGTTCAGACCCCGGACGGGCGCGAGCTGAGCGCCCGCGACTGGGCCGACGAACTCGGCATCGAGTACACCCCGAGCCTGCTCTTCTTCGACGGTGCCGGCCGCGAGGTCTTCCGCACCGAGGCCTATCTCAGGGGCTTCCACATCCACGGCGCACTCGACTACGTTGCAACCCGTTCCTACGAACATCAGCCCAGCTTTCAGCGTTTCCTGCAAGCGCGCATGGATGCGCTGCACGCCCGGGGCATCGATGTCGAGATGATGCGTTAGGGAAACGCTACTTGATCGCGTTTCCCGTTCCGCCCAGGGATGGCGCCACGGCGCTGACGCTCACCCCGCCGGGACGGATTGATCATTTCGCCGCCCTGATCCCTCCACCGCAGCTGCACCGCCATCGGTAACACGGCGAGTTGGCGCCCAACTCGCCACAATCCATCTTGGACTCAAGTCGTCACTAACAATCTCAAGGCCGCTCCGATTAAACACAATCCGAGCGAATGGCTTGACCAGGGTGAGGGTTAGCGTTTCCTGAGCTGGTTAGTTGCTGGATCAAACTGCTCCAGCAATTCGTAGTCGCAGGCATACCTGTGGCGTATGTAGGAGCTTGCTGCTTTTCCGAGTGGCTTTCGGCTAGCGTTTGATGACACCGAGGCATTTGCATGCGGCAGGGTGGTCTCGTCTGGCCACTGCATGAACCGCAAAAAACGCGCCCAATCTCGATCAATCGAATCAACGATTCCAACGAAAGTGGGATTACAGGCTTGTCGCCCGAAATACCAGCTTTGTGTTGAGTTGATCGTGTGCGGGGTGCTGCAGTCGCCACCTAGCCCGCGCCGCCGACGCACCAATCCCTGCAATAGCTCGGCGGCCAGGAAGTGAGTGTTCTTCGCTCGGTCAGCGATACAGGAATAGAAGTCGTCTGGCGTCTGAAAGGCCATCGACAGTTGACGCGCTTTTTCATCGTCCTGAGGCAGCCCCCAATTTAAACCTCGAAGATACCAAAAGGAGCTGATAGCCCGTTTTTCAGGATCGCGTAACCAGATAGCAGACTCCGCGCCTTCTGGAACACAATCGAGCGTCATGGCATGGTCTGGCACCATGACCAGCGTCTTTCCGACTGGCGGAGGTTGCGTCGCGAGCAATTGCATACTGCTACCCATGTTCTTGTCGACGTGTGGTAGCCAAACGTACTCCTCCATCCAAATATGCTTTCCCATCGCAACCTTGCTGTCAACTGTGGCAGAGGTCGTTGGACGTGAGTGCAATGAGAAACCCCTGGGCGAGCGCGTATACAAGCTCGCTAGCACAGCTAGTCGCGGAACGCTACCGAGAAACGATGTCGGGAGTTTCTCGTGTCGACCAGTATCGCTGGGCACTTTGCGCTACGTTGGGATCCGCGGGTTGACCGCCCCCGCCCGCCGCTAAGACACCGAAACCTTGAGCAGTCGGCGGTCTCAGCCCGGCCGCATCAGCCGGCGCCCGGCGAGCCATACCAACAGCAGCACCGGCACACCGATCAGGGTCGTGAAGATGAAGAAGCCGGGGTAACCGACGCCGTCAACGATGGACCCGGAATAGCCACCGAGCACCTTCGGCAGCAGCGTCATCAGGGAGCTGAAGATGGCGTACTGCACGGCGGTGAAGGATACATTGGTCAGACTCGACAGGAAGGCGACGAAGGCCGCGCTGGCCAGCCCCGCGGCGAGGTTGTCCGCCGCAACCGTCAGATACATCAGCGGCACGTTGTGCCCGGCGTACGCCAGCGCGACGAAAACCAAATTGGTGGCCGCCGACAGCGCCGCGCCAAGCATGAGTATGCGCATGACACCGAAGCGCGTCGCCAGCAGCCCACCGATAAAACCGCCAGCGATGCTGACGATGACACCGAAAGTATTCACGGCCTTGGCGATCTGCGGTTTTGAGAACCCCAGATCCTGGTAAAACACGTTGGCGATGACACCGAGCACGATGTCCGAGATCCGGTATAGCCCGATCAGCGCCAGCAACAGCAACGCCGTTTGCAGGCCATAGCGCCGGAAGAAGTCCAGCACTGGTGCCACCCAAGTGTCCCGCGCCATCGCCTTGTTCACCAGCCCAACCGCGACCAGCGACCAGCCGACCGCCACGGCGCAGGCGATGGCCAGCGCAAAGTGAACCGCTTCCAGCACGAATGCTGTCAATGCGCCTGCGCCGATGGCCGAGCCGATCGCACTGAACGCATCACCGCTGACAAAGAAGCTGCCCGCGAACGCAGCCGCGGCGCAGGCGAACACCGCAACCAGCCGGGCATAGTCCGCCCCCGCGTATTGATAGGCATCGTTGCGCTCTACCTCGGGCTCAGGCACCACGAGGGTCGTCACCACGCCCACGAGCATGGTGCTGGCCATGATCATGTAGGTCAGACTCCAGGCCCCGTAAGAGTAGTTGCCCGGCGACGACAAGAACAACGACGCCAAGAACAGGGCCCCGGCGCCGCTGGTGACCATTCCGATGCGATAGCCGGCGATGTAGGCCGACGACATGATGGCCTGCATGCGCGGCGGCGCGGACTCGATGCGGTAGGCGTCGATGCAGATGTCCTGGGTCGCCGCAGAGAAGCCCAGCATCACCGCCGCCAGCGCCATCCGCACCAGGCTGTCCGGCCCCGATGCCGGGTCCACGGACGCCATCAACCCGATGGCCGCGATGATGCTGATCTGCGCCAGCAGCAGCCAACCGCGCCGGCGACCGTAGCGCGCGGTCAGCCAGGGCAGCGGCAGCCGATCCACCAGGGGCGCCCAAACGAACTTGAACGAGTACCCGAGCGCTGCCCAGCTGAAAAAGGTGACCGCATTGCGCTCCACCCCCGCCTCACGTAGCCACAGGGACAGTGACGAAAAGATCAGCAACAATGGAATGCCGGCGGAGAATCCAAGAAACAGCATGGTGACCACGCGCCGGTCGCGCAGCGCCGTTAGTGCCTTCGCCCAGCGACCACCGGAATCCGGTGGTGCCTTATCCCTGCTGTTCTGACCGGCGTCGGTCGAGGCGGAGGCGGCTCCGTCGGCGGGTTTCGTCATCGGTTCCGGGTCCTGCTGGATGGTTCGAGGCTGTGTTTATCGGAATGCTGCGTGGGGGGTGCTGGGTGACGGGTGCAGCGTCAGTGAGGCCAAGCGCGTCAACAACCGGCCGCATCCTACCCCGAAACCAATCATCACGCGCCGACGACAACCCGCCAGCCGAACTCGGTTCGGGGCGGCCGGCATCGCGTCCGAGGCAACGCGTGTCGGCGAGAGCAGCATGCGCGCTGACATCGGAAACGCTCGCCAGGCTCGGCACATCAAGGAGCAGTCTGCCAGCGCAGCACTTGCAACCGGTGGAAAGCGACGACAACTTAGTACGCCATGCCAGAGCGCCCACGTGCGCTTCGCATATCCCAACGACCCCTAAGACATTAGCCGGAGGATCCCGATGTCCCGCGCCAAAATTCGCTCTGCCCGCCTTCTTCTGACCAGCCTCCTGACCGGACTGCTCGCCCTCGCAACGACAACCTCCGTGCTCGCCGAGGACGCCGGTTACGGAAAGCAAAAGGTTGTGTACCACGTGAATTATTACGGCCCGAAGGAACAGGCCGCCGCGCTGCGCAACGTGCAGAACCACATCAACGCCGTCGGCGCCGAGAACCTGGAGCTTCGCGTCGTGCTGCACGGCAACGGCGTCGCGATGCTGCTGTACCCAGATTCATTGGAAAGCACCAAGATGAAGGAAGCCAATGCCGACGACCAGATGCAGGCCCGCATCGCCGGCCTGAAGGAGCAAGGCGTCGATTTCAAAGTCTGCGCCAACACGCTCAAGGGCCGCAAGGTGACCATGGACGACCTTTATGACACTGATGACGCCGATGTCGTCCCCAGCGGCGTCGCCGAACTGGCCAAGCTGCAGGGCGAGGGGTTCACCTACATTAAACCCTGAGGCATCAACGCCTGAGGTATTGAACCCCAAGCCATCAAATCGGGAGCCGGCAGCCGCACCGGTAACCCGGCGGCTTCCATCCAACCCACGGCGTGTCGCGCCGCGGGACTTGCGCCCCCTCCCCTCCTGTAAGACGATCATTGCGAGTGACAACCGTCCGATGCTGACACACTGACCAGTTGTCGGCGGCCCCAGCGTCCCCGCAACACTGACCTAACGCATGGATTTCCCCGGCCTGCTCTCCGAACTCTGGCTGCTCCTGTTTCTGGCGGCCCAGTTCGTCGCCGTGATCCTGACCACCGTACACATCGTACTCGGCAACCGCGATGTCCCGTCCACGGTGGGCTGGACCGGGCTGGTGCTGCTGGCGCCGCTGCTCGGGTTGGCCCTTTACTGGGTATTCGGCGTCAACCGCATCAAGCGCAGGGCCCACCGGCTGCGGCCGGAGACCTCGGCACAGAGCGAGGTCGCCAGCGTTGTCGCGGAGCGGCGTGCCCATGGGCTGCTGAAAGAACACTTCCGCTGGCTCGCCCCGCTGGGGCATCTCGGCGACGAGCTGACCGGCTCCGCGCTCGAGTCCGGCAACCGCGTGAAACC
>JBATTL010000317.1:0-1582 GCA_049670525.1 Thiohalocapsa sp.
GCCTCGAACAGGTAACGCGTCAAATCATCCGCGTCGGCGTCACCGGAGAGTTCGACCGATGTCCATGGATCGCTGAAGCGGATCGGGTAGTCGGAGAGCAGCGCGTTGCGCATGCTGCCAAAGGGTCCAGATGGCGCGACCGCCACATGTGCATAGCCGAGATCAAACGCGAAATCGTCCAGATGTTCGACATCCGCCGCACTGAGGATTTCCTGCAACGCGACGATGTCGGCGTCGAGACGCTGCAGCACAGCGCGGGCCGCTTCGTATTGAGCGGAATCGCGCGCACCGACGGTTTCGATGTTCCAGGTCACGATGCGTACCTGTTGGTCGGCAAACGCGAACCCTGCGACGACGGCGAAAAGCAGCGCGGCAAACGCCCGCAAACCCGTCATTCGCTTCAAGTACCTACGTCTTTGCGTCCTGATCGCTGTTTGCGTTCCCATGGCACGGATCATCCCGATCCGGACTGCACGAGGTTGTGAACGGCGTCCCAGTCATTGGATGAGCGTACTCGACAGTCGGCCAGAAGTTGATCGGACGCAACGACGAACGCGCGGGCTCAGTGTACGAAGACATCTGGACCAAGTGCTGCCAGCGCGCTGGTGGTGACAGCGTCTTGACAGGCAATCGGAGGGCTGCCGAATGGATACACAGGATGACGGTCGAGGTGACTGAGAGCGTACTCGGCACATTGTTCGGGAACGCTCGCCCGCACCGGCGTGGCGCGGCCGGCGAGGCCGCAGTCTCACGTGCACTTCGGCGGGTGTTCCGGCAGGTCGCCGATGACCTCATCCTGCCCGATGGGCGGGGCGGACTGACGCAGGTCGATCATCTGGCGCTCACGCCCGCAGGGTTGCTGGTGGTGGAGACGAAGAACTACCGCGGACTGATTCTCGGCCAAGCCCACGAGGCGAACTGGACACAGGTCAATGGCCGGCACCGCAATAAATTTCAGAACCCGCTGCGCCAGAACTATGCCCACACCGAGGCCGTGACCTTTCATGCACCGGGTGTCCCGGTGCTGGGCCGCGTAGTGTTCCTGGACGACGCCCAATTTCCGAGAGGCGTGCCCCGCGGTGTCGTCACACTGGGCACGTTGGGCGCCGAACTCGACGGTCTTCGTGGCGGCGACGTCCCACCGCCAACTGAACATGGCTGGCAGCGCATACTCAACGTTGCGTTGTCTGGTGCGGCGGCACGACAGGCGCATATCGACGGGTTGAAAGAGCGCCATGGCCGTCGCCACGCGGCGCAGGGAACTGGCGATTGGAGTGCGGGCTGGAATGCGTTCTTCGGGCCTATCAGTGCCGCGCTGTCCGCCGTTGCGCGCCTCATCGGTTTTGAGCTGCTGCGCATCGGTGTGCGCCTCGTTGTGGCTGTTGGCGTCGCGTTGTTGATTGGGTGGATCGCGTTGTCAGCCTTTGACGATCTGCGCTCCGCGCGTCACGCATCCGTTGCGGTCAGATCCGCACAACCCGGCGCTACCGGCATCGCAGCCGCACTGGCCCCGTTGACCACCGCGCGCTCACCCGCGCGGCCTGCCAGTCAGCGCTCCGCCGGCACGGGGGCAATCCAGGCA
>JBATTL010000318.1:0-4346 GCA_049670525.1 Thiohalocapsa sp.
GCCTACGACTGGCCGCCTGCGAGTTGGCGTTGTTCGAGCCGCCAGCGGTCGAGGCGCTGTTCCAGGCCATCCAGGGCAGGCAACGTTTGCGTCAATCGCCTGGCCCACTATACCGAGACCGACATTCCACAGCACGATCTGTTCGACCCCGACGATCCGCTTCCCTTCTGAAGCGCGCGCGGCGGGCGCTACGGCCCGCCGCCGACCACACCTCCTCTCCGCTCGCCGCCCGCGCGTTGCGGTCGCTCACTGAAAGCCCTCCCCGCAAACCGACCCCGTCCGCGCTGTTCCACCTGCCACCTCTATCCCACCGCAGTTCTCGCACGGATAGAGCGATGCGTCTTTGCAGTTTTCGCATTGGCACGGCCTGCCAACCGCCCAAGTAACAGTGCCGCACGGGTTGCCCGTGTTGAGGCAGCGCCTCGCATTTTCACCTATCAAAACCACCTTGTAGCAGACTGATTTTCCTAGTCCACGGGGTACCCAAAAACCTGCGGCGGCGGCCCCTAAAATCGCTCCTAAACCCTTGTTTCAAAAATTAAATAATGGCGTCCTTTGCGGTCTGCATGGTGTGCACCGTGCACTAGCCACAGGTGAATGATTTGAAAGATAAAATATCTACTCATCAAGACCCCATGCATCAATGCATCAAAGCCCCGCCCTCGATTTCGCACCAATCAACACCGCAATAACCCACGCCTCCCAGTTCTCTACTGGCTGATTTTACGGTCGACCCCGCGCAACAACATCAGGCCGAAGTCCGACTGCAGCGCACCGCCGTCAAAATCGCCACGCATCGTGAGCCCTCGGCTGGGGGAAAACGTAGCTGTTTCGGGGTACACTCAGACAGGGGCAACCTCGTTCGGATCCTTCCGAACCGATGTTGGCTTAAGACCTATTTTTCAATTGGTTGAGCGAGGTTTGCCCCTTGGGTGGATTTTCGGGCTAGAAGCTGATGAACCAGATAGGAAACCAGTTCACAGTCTGAAACGGGATTCGGGACTAGTCTGTGCATCCGAGGAACAGACCCAGCCCTCGCTCGACTTGGCAAAGTTGCCGACCGCCTCCGGAATTTTTGTCCGGGCTTGTGCAATCCGTGTCCGGAGCCAGGAAGACGAGCGAACAATCGATGGACGCACGTGGAGTCCGCCGAGCGGTCTTTGGCCGCGAACAGTCCGAAACCAAATCAACGAGAGTCCTGGTGAGTATGTTCTGCCTAAAGTCCGATCGGGCACGGACGCGGTCCGTGAGGAGCGCCATCTTTATAGCGCTGCTCCCGGTCATTGGGGCCTCGCATCAAACGGTGGCGGTGGCACAGGACATCGCCGGTACCGGCGACATCGTCGAACTCGAATTGATTGAGGTCACCGGCAGCCGCATCAGGCGCAGTGAGGGCGAGGGCGCCTCGCCGGTGGTTATCATCGACCGAACACGCATTGAGCAGTCCGGCGTGGAGACGGTCTCGGAACTGATGAAAAAGGTGATCTACAATACCGCGGGCGCCCGTGACGAGACCTTTAGTCAGGGCTTTGCACCGGCCTCGGCGGCCGCCGATCTGCGCGGACTCGGTGTCAGCCGCACCCTAGTGCTGGTCAACGGCCGACGCGTACCAGTGTTTCCCTGGGGGCAGGATGGCAACGCCAGCTTCGTCGATCTCAATCTCATTCCGCTGGGTGCCGTCGAGCGCGTCGAAATACTGAAAGACGGCGCCTCTGCGGTCTACGGATCGGATGCGATCGCCGGCGTGGTCAATATCATCCTGCGTCAGGAGCAGCAGGGCGGGCAGGTCTCGTTGCAGTACGGCGCGACTGATCAAGGTGACGGCGGCGAGGGACATATCGCCGCCAGCGGCGGCCTCACCACGGATAGCGCCAACATCACGGGCACCTTCGAGTTCTTCGATCGCGACGCGATCATGGCCCGCGACCGCGACATCTCCGACAGTGCAAACGGACCCATCGACGATCGCAGTCTCGCCGGTGATCCAGGCACGATTATCCGTCTTGCGCAGGGGGGTCGCCCGGAAGCGAGCGCAAGCTGTCCCAGCGGCAGCCTCGACCCCGACAAGGGTCCATTCTGTCTGTACGACTTTGCGCCCTGGGTGACCTTGATCCCGGAAGTCCGTCGCTACGGTGTTGCCGTCTCGGGCGATTACAGCTTCATGCCCGGCCTGAC
This sequence comes from Thiohalocapsa sp., assembly GCA_049670525.1. GTDB lineage: Bacteria > Pseudomonadota > Gammaproteobacteria > Chromatiales > Chromatiaceae > Thiohalocapsa. The sequence continues at coordinate 2,176 of JBATTL010000318.1, forward strand.
CGCATTCTTCTCCGGCACCTATACCAATTCGTCGTCGCAGCGTGACTTGGCGCCGTCGTCCGGAGGATTCTTTGTCGATCCCGGCAATCCGTACAATCCGTATCCGGGCGAGCCGGTCGTTTACGTCCGGCGCCTGACGGAGCTCGGTGCGCGCACCAACGAGTTCACCACCGATGCCTGGAACCTGCTCGGCGGCCTGCGCGGCATGTTCCGCGGCTGGGATTGGGAGGTCGGTGTCGGCGGGGGCGGCGTCTATACCACCGACAAAGGCACGAACGGATACACGACGCAGGATGCCATGGAAGAGGCCATTGCCGACGGTCGTTTCAACCCCTTTGGCGGCAATCCCGGGTTCGACCCCGACTCGGTCGCGGTCGAAACACGCAGGGACGGGCAATCCACCCTGTTCTTCACCGATGCGAAGGCCAGCGGCGATCTGCTGCAGATGACCCATGGCGCACTGCGCGCAGCGTTCGGCGCCGAGTATCGAAATGAGCGCTTTTCCGATCGCTGGGATCCGCTGAGCCGCGACGCGCAGGTGCTCTCGGTCGGCGGCACCGATTCCGGCGGCTCCCGCGACGTCACGGCCTTCTATGCCGAATTCACGATCCCGGCACTGGAGACGCTGGAGGTCAACCTGGCCGGCCGCTATGACCAATACAGCGACTTCGGCGGCACCTTTAACCCGAAGCTGGGGCTGCGCTGGACGCCACTGCCGACCCTGTTGCTGCGGGGCAGCGCCGGCACTGGCTTCAAGGCCCCGTCCTTGCCGGAACTCTATAGCGGAAGCATCGTTGGTTTTGATGGCGTGTTCGACCCGGTCAGGGGCGAGATCGTCGAAGTGGATACCGGAACGGCGGGCAATCCCGATCTCGATGCAGAGAAGTCGCAAAACTACGGCCTGGGACTGGTCTGGGACGCCAACGACATCTGGAACCTGACCCTGGATTGGTGGCGCATCGACATCGACGACGCGGTCTCCAACAAGGCCCAATTCTACGTCGACAACGAGCAGAGCTTCCCGGACAACGTCATCCGCGGGCCTGATGGTCGCATCCGCGAGGTGCTCAACCCCTTTGTCAACATCGGCGATCGCAACACCTGGGGCATCGACACGACCCTGAACTTTGACTGGACAACCGCCGCGGCCGGCGACTTCGATCTGCAATTGGCCGCGACCTACCTCGGCAGCTACGAAGAGACCCCGCTGCCCGGTGCCGATTCCGTGCAGTTGGCCGGTGCCGACGGTCACCCGCGTTGGCGCGCGCGCGGTATCTTGGGTTGGGTGCGCGACGTCTACGACGCCAGCCTGACCTTAAATTATATTGGCAGTTACCAGCGCCGCCGCGAGGGCACCGACGATGTTGACGTCGGCGATTGGGTCAGCGTCGACGCCCAGGTTGGCTGGGCCCCGGCGGCGTTGCGCGGCGGCAAGATCCTGCTTGGAGCGGAGAACCTGTTCGACGAGGAGCCGCCAGTCGATGCTTACTTCGAAGGTTGGCCGTTCTTCAACCGCGATCTGTACAGCGCTCGCGGCCGTTTCCTGTATGCGCGCTATGTGCAGAATTTCTGATTACCGTCGGTTCGCGGTCCTGCTGCTGACGCTGCTGTTGGTCTTGCCCGGTGCGTCCATTGCGGAGCCTGCTGCCTCCGAGTCCGGATTGGAGCCTGATTTGGAGCAGATCATCACCGAACAGATGGCGGCGGATCGCGAGGCCGCCGCTGCACAGAAGCGCATCGACGTGGCGGCTGCCGCGGCCCGCGGGCTGGCCGCGCAGTATCTGGCGATCTTGGCCGAGCGTGACAGCCTGCGCGGATTGAACGATCGGCTCGAGCAGCGGGTGGCGGCCGAGGCGGGCATGATCCGTTCGGCCGCTGTCCGTATTGGCGAGGCGCGCGTGGCCCGAGGCGACCTGCTGCCGCTGATGACGAGCATGGTTGCGACGCTTCGTGAACTGACCGCGTTGGATCTTCCCTTTCGTTCCGCGGAGCGCGCCAACCGGGTGGCCGAGCTGCAAGCGGCGCTGGAGGCTCCCGACCGCTCCGAGGCCGAACTCTTGCGTCTGATCCTCGACGCCTACGCAGAGGAGTTGGCGTACGGCAGCGAGGTCTTTGCCGAGACCGCCGACCTGGAGATCGATGGCGTGTCGCGCAGCGTCGAACTGTTGCAC
>JBATTL010000319.1:0-7839 GCA_049670525.1 Thiohalocapsa sp.
GGACGGCATGGATCTTTACCGCCTGGTGCGCCACGCCACGATGCAGGCGGCTTTTAGCACCTATCGCTACGAGCATACGAAAGAGCCAGCCAAAGACGCGACTCCGGTCATGAAGGGCCTGTCGTTCTGGGTCGCAAACAAGGGGGACAGGACCGACGCGGCGCGCGCCGCCGCCCACGGCAAGGCCATCGCAGCAGGAGTTTCGCTGACGCGTGATCTGGGCAACCTGCCCGGCAACATCTGCACCCCGACCTACCTGGCCAAGCAGGCCCTCGAACTGGCCAAAGGCTACGATAATCTCGCCGTCCAGGTACTCGAAGAGGCCGAGATGGCGAAACTCGGCATGGGCGCCCTGTTATCGGTCTCCAGGGGCAGCCGCGAACCGGCCAAGCTGATCGTCATGCATTACAACGGTGCCAAGAAGCAGACCAAACCCAAGCCGGTTGTCCTGGTGGGCAAGGGGCTGACCTTCGACGCCGGCGGCATCTCCATCAAGCCGTCCGAGACCATGGACGAGATGAAGTACGACATGGCCGGCGGCGCCAGCGTGTTCGGCGCCGTCGTGGCCGCCTGTGAGATGAAACTTCCGATTAATCTGATCGGCGTCGTCCCGTCGTCGGAAAATCTGCCGGACGGAGCCGCCAACAAGCCCGGCGACATCATCAAAAGCATGTCGGGTCAGACCATCGAGATTCTCAATACCGACGCGGAGGGCCGCCTGATCCTTTGTGACGCGCTGACCTATGTCGAGCGCTTCGACCCCGCGGTGGTGGTGGACATGGCCACGCTGACTGGCGCCTGCATCGTCGCATTGGGACGGCACCCATCCGGACTGTTCACGCCCGACGACCAGCTTGCGACGGAGATCAGCGAGGCCGGGGACGCGGCCGCCGACCGCGTCTGGCGTCTTCCGCTCTGGGACGACTATCAGCAACAGCTGGACAGCAACTTCGCCGACATGGCCAACATCGGAGGCCGTGACGGCGGTGCCATCACCGCCGCCGCCTTTCTTTCGCGATACGCCAAGAAGTATCCCTGGGCGCACCTGGACATCGCCGGCACCGCCTGGGTCAGCGGCAAAGCCAAGGGGGCCACCGGCCGGCCCGTGGCGCTGTTGAGCGAGCTAATAATCCGCCGCAGCGGTGTCAAGACCTGACCCGATCGACAGGATCGACAGGGATATGACCCAGATCGATTTCTACGTACTCAAGCCAGGGACAGGCGGCGACCGCTTCGCATTCACCTGCCGATTGGTGGAGCATATCCGCGCCAGCAGGGATTTTCGCATCCTGATCCACTGTCCGGACCAACCGCAGGCGCGTGCGCTCGACCGCCTGCTCTGGACCCATCGGGACGACAGTTTCCTGCCCCACGGCCTGGTCGGCGAGACCGATCCAGAGCTGACACCCATCCTGATCAGCACCGACGGAAAACCCGCGCAGGAAGATCAGGTGCTGATCAACCTGGCCACCGACGTACCTGAGTTCTTCAGCCGATTCGAACGTCTGTGCGAACCGCTGGATCAGGACCCCAGCATCCTGAGCGCCGGCCGAAAGCGTTACACCTACTATCGCGAGTGTGGATATGCGCTGAAATACCATGAAGTCTGAACCCAGCCAATCCGCCGGCATGCGACCGATGCTCGCGCTGCTGATGTCGATTGCTGTCCCTGCGCAATCCCAGGCCGAAGACGCCGCAATCGCCGCGCTCTTCTCCGATGCCGGCGCATTCTGGCTGATGGCTCGCTCAGAGTGGGATAATTCGACCCGCGCCTGACACCGGTGAGCCATGGCCTCGCAGCCGCGCGTATGGCTGGATGCTCCGCCGCCATCGCCCTGTTGGGCAGAGGCCGAGAACCGGCTTACCGGAATTGTTCAGATAGGGTGTGATCTCGAAATAATGTACCTCAGGAAGAGGCATGTAACGCAAGCGACACAATCCCTTCAACCACCACGTCCGACACTAAGCGCATTATTTGGATGCCGCCCCCTTTCTGCGCGAGAAATGCGATCAATCAGATTCAATGCAGGAAAACGAAATATCAAGAGTCGTTGTCGATGGCGCGCTGACGGTACATCGCGCGCTGGGTCCGGGCCTGCTGGAGTCGGTGTGCGAACTAGCCCTCGCGCACGAGTTGGCACAACGCGGACTGAGCGTTGATCGCCAGGTGCCGATTCCGATCGAGTACCGAGGCGTGGCGCTGGGCGAGGGCTTCCGCGGCGACCTGATCGTCGAAGGCCTTGTGTCAGGCGGGGTGTTGCTGGAGCTCAAATCCGTCGAGCATCTGACTGCGCTGCACCGCAAGCAGATCCAGACCTATCTGCGCCTGACCGGCCTCAAACTGGGGCTAGTGCTCAACTTCGGCGCCGCGCTGATGAAAGACGGGATCGTCGGCTGCGTCAACGACTTGAAAGAGTGACGCATGCACAGCCGGGAGAAAGATATCTCGCGCAGAGGCGCAGAGAAGAAGAGAGCAATGAGGCAAATCAAAAAGAAGCCGCGAAGACTTGGGGAGGGCATTACGGTAGTTAAGTCGACCGATTCTCTTTCTTCCCTTTGCGTCTCTGCGCGAGCCTCTTCTTGCCGCGTCGCAACAGAGTGCGACCTCAATTTACAATATATAGACTGAGGAGCCGTGTAACGCAGACGACACAATCCATTCAAGCAGCACATCCGACAACAAGCACATTTTTTCGAGGCCGTACCCTTCAGATACGTCCGTTGCGACCGGGTGTATCCAGACTCCGGATTGGGATACACCCGGTTTCGCTGTGCCGCCGGATACCGATCGAGCGCAGCGCACTTCGGACTGGTTGTCCGCAGCGATGCGTCGGCGCGCCAGAATCAAGAAGCAAGATCGAGCAGACATGACCGAACGAGAACTGGAACGGATCAAGAAGCGTTGCGGCGAAGCGTACAAGGCCGGGCACTTCGTTGAGAGCGCGGAACTCGCCGCCGAAGGGGCAGCGCTTGCGGAGCGGTTGGGCGACACACTGTGGCAGGTCCGGTTACGCGTTTGGCAGGGTGAGAGCCACTGGCAGAACAAGGATATCGACGCGGCGCTAGAGGCCCTGGACGAGGCCGCCGAAGATAGGCCCGGGGCAGACCCAGCAGACAGCTTCAATGCCATCGCGACGCTTTTGACCATCGCCATCGCCGAGCGGCCAGCGGCCGAGGCACGGGACTTGTTGGCGCGGGGTCGGACGCATCTGGAGCGGACCGGACGCCCCGCGTCACGGCACATGCTGGACCTCAACGAAGGCAACCTCGCCGCCCACCGCGGCGATTGGTCCGAGGCCTTGGTTCATTACCAGGACGCCTTTGAACACCAACGCAGTGACAAGGGCATGCCGCGCTTCACCGAGGCATCGTACCTGATCAAGTTGGCCGAGGCCCATTTCATGCTTGGCGATGCAGCTGCCTTGGAACAATGGCGCAACGCCATCAATGGCGTCAAGATGGAAGTGGAAGGCGATCATCTGCGCGCCGAACAGGCACGGCTGCTGTGCCACCGCGCCGCTCTGCCCGATCCCGCGGGCGCAAAGACGGGTCCCTGCGGTGCCGCGCGCCGACTACTGCGCTGGCTGGAGGAATTTCAGGGCTACCGCACCGAATACGCCCGCGACGCGCTGCAGGTGCTGCTGCTCCACGGCGATTGGATGTCGGTGGAAACCTGGATCGATTATCCCGGCATCGGCGACGATCCCTTGATCGCCGGAGACCTGCACCTGGCCCGTGCCCGAGAGGGGCTGGGACTGCCCGCACAAGATCCGGTATGGCCAACGCCGCTGCCCGCCGTGGCTGCCGCCGGCGACGGCCATCGGGTAAGGGTGCCGGAACACCTCGCCTCGGCGCGGGAGCAATACGAGTCGAAGCGGTTGTGGGCGACGCAAGAGGACGAGCGGCTGGACACGAACCACCACATCCGCACCATCGACGAGCGTCTGCGGCGCGTCGACGCGCTCCTCCCTTGAGGGACTCTTGCCTATTCGACGGAAAGACCGTCGACGCGCTGAAAGCCTCGCGGCAACAGTGCACCGCGGCGGCCGCGCTCACCCTGGTAGCGGTCGAGGTCGCCGGGCTTTAGCGTAAACGAGCGTTTGCCGGAAACCAGCACCAGACAGCCGCCATCCGGTATCACAGCAAGAGCGACCATGGTCTCCTCCCCTGTCTTGGCCTTCGCCGCCGGGATGCCGATGATCTTGTTGCCTTTGCCGCGATTGAGCTCGGGTAAATCGGCGATCGGGAACACCAACAGATGACCGCTGCTGGTAACGGCAGCGACGCGATCCAATGGCGTGCCCGGCAGCGGCAGTGGGACCGGCGCGAGCACCTGGGCGCCGACCGGCAGCGACAGCATGGCCTTGCCGGCCTTCGGCTTGGCCAGCAGCGCTTCGAACGGACAGACGAAGCCATAGCCGGCATCAGACGCCAGCAGCCAGCGGCGCGGCTGTTCGTCGGCGACCATGGCGACAAAGGCAGCGCCCTTGGGCGGATCCAGCCGACCCGTCAGCGGTTCGCCCTGACCGCGCGCGGACGGCAAGGTATGCGCCTGAATCGAATAGCTGCGCCCCGCGCTGTCCAGGAACGCCACCTGCTGATTGCTGCGCACCCGGGCCGCCGCCAGAAAACGATCACCGGCCTTGTAAGACAAACCCTCAGCGTCAATGTCGTGCCCCTTTCCGGCGCGCACCCATCCCTTCTCGGACAGCACCACGGTCACCGGTTCGCTCGGCGTCAATTCCGTATCGTCCAGCGCGGCAGCAGCTGGGCGCTCAGTCAACGGCGAGCGCCGAGCATCGCCGTATTGATCGGCATCACGTTTGATCTCGTCGATGATGAGGTCGCGCAGCTTGCCGTCGTCGCCCAGCGTTTCCTGCAACCCGTCGCGTTCGGCCACGAGCTCGGCCTGCTCGGCGCGAATCTTCACCTCTTCCAGCCGCGCGAGCTGGCGCAGCCGCGTGTTCAGCACGTATTCCGTCTGCGCGTCCGAGAGGCCAAAGCGAGCCATCAGCACCGGCTTGGGCTCGTCCTCGGTGCGGATGATGCGGATCACTTCGTCGATATTGAGGAAGGCGATCAGCAGGCCTTCCAACAAGTGCAACCGCTCCAACACCTTGTCCAGCCGATGCTGCAGACGCCGGCGCACGGTCGTGGTGCGATAGCTGAGCCACTCGGCCAGGATCTCGCGCAAACTCATGACCCGCGGACGGCCGTCCAGCGCAATCATGTTCATGTTCACACGATAGCTCTTTTCCAGGTCCGTGGTCGCGAACAGGTGCGACATCAGCCGCGTCACGTCAACCCGGTTCGAGCGCGGCACGATGACCAAACGGGTCGGACACTCGTGATCCGACTCGTCGCGCAGATCCTCGATCATGGGCAATTTCTTGGCCTGCATCTGCGCCGCGACCTGCTCCATGATGCGGTTCCCCGAGACCTGATACGGTAGGGCCGTGACGACGATATCGCCCTGCTCCATCTCGTAGCAGGCGCGCTGCCGGATCGAGCCGTAGCCGGTCTCGTACATACGCCGCAGGTCATCCGCCGGGGTTACGATCTCGCCCGCCGTGGGAAAGTCCGGACCCGGCACATAGCGCATCAGGGTGTCGATACCGGCGTTCGGGTGCTTGAGCAGATGGATGCAGGCGCGTGACACCTCGCGCAGATTGTGTGCCGGGATGTCCGTGGCCATGCCGACCGCTATCCCCGTGGCCCCGTTCAGCAGCAGATTCGGCAGCCGCGCCGGCAGCAGCTTGGGCTCGTCCAGTGTGCCGTCGAAGTTGGGCTGCCAATCCACGGTGCCCTGCCCCACCTCCGCCAGCAGTACATCGGCGTAGGCCGCCAAACGCGCCTCGGTATAACGCATGGCGGCGAAGGACTTGGGGTCGTCCGGGGCACCCCAGTTGCCCTGACCGTCGATCAATGGGTAGCGATAGCTGAATGACTGGGCCATCAGCACCATGGCCTCGTAGCAAGCCGAGTCGCCATGAGGATGAAACTTGCCGAGCACGTCGCCGACGGTGCGCGCGGATTTCTTGAACTTGGCCGCCGCGGATAATCCAAGCTCCGACATCGCGTACAGGATGCGCCGCTGCACCGGCTTCAGACCGTCCGCCACATTGGGCAGCGCGCGGTCCAGGATCACGTACATGGAGTAGTCCAGGTACGCCTTTTCGCTGAACAGGTGCAGCGGCAGGCGCTCCAGGCCCTCGGGGTTATAGATCGGGGTGTCGGTCATTCAGATTCCATCAGGTCCCATGTCGCGTGCGCGGGTCAGTCCCACTTCCAACAACTCTGTGTCCGCCAACGGCACCGACGGAAACGCCGATCTCAGGCGTTTCCCGCGCGGGGCGGGACATCGCGCAGCTTTCTGGCCACAAACGGCGAAACGGCCAGCAATCAGCATCCTCAGTGTGCCCCACGCAACGACGCCGCAACCATCATCGCAATGGCCTGCAGCACAACGAGAGACATCAGGCCGGCGACGATGTCGTCCAGCAGGATCCCTAAACCGCCGCGCATCCGTGCGTCGATCTTGCTGATCGGCCAGGGCTTGTAGATGTCAAAGGCACGGAAGAGCAGGAAGCCCGCGATGACCCAAATCCATCCCGCTGGCGCTGCCATCATGGCGACCAGAAAACCGACGATCTCGTCCCAGACAATGGCGGGCGGATCGTCTGAACCGCTTTCGCGAGCGGTCGCACCGCAGGCCCAGATGCCAGCGGCGATCATGACCGCGAGCACAGCCAGATAGCCGATCAGCGGCAGCATGGACAGCACCAGATAGATCGGCACGGCGACCAGCGTACCGATGGTCCCCGGTGCCCAGGGTGACAGACCCGCGCCAAAGCCGTAGGCAAGCCAATGACGTATGTTGCTGCTTTCGAAAGCTGTTGCCTCGACTGAGCTGGAACTGCTTGTATTGGCCATTCAATTTGCCCCTATTGTTAGTCGTTAATCGGCATTCGCGCCGTATTGCGGCCTGGATGGCAAACCGCCGGCGCTGGATTTCCAAGCCCGTCAGCATACCGAGGTTCCATACCCGACCGAAACCGCGGATTACCTGATCGAGAGAGCGGCTTTTCTGCGGTAAGGATCTGCTCCGAATGCGCAACGCAGACCGAAACGGCATCGCCCTAAGGAAATTTCTTCCGAATCAGGTACCAAAGAGTGCACCGAAAGGTCGTGCCCGGTCATCGACCGGTGCGCGCCGACCGAGGTTCTACAAAGTGATCATATCCGCCCCGTCGCGGCTCCCAGGGACGGCCGGTTTCGAGCACGAACCGTAGACCGGGCACTGCATCGATCTCACCGACGTGGGTCAGCGGGCAGCCGGCCACGGCGGACAGCACCGCAAGTTCGGCCGCATGCGCCGGTGCGATCGTGAAGCAGAGCTCGTAGTCATCCCCCGACGCCACCGGCAGACCCCAGTCACCGCCGGACGCGACGACACCCGCCACCTGGTCGGCCATCGGCAGGCGATCCAGCTCAATGCGCGCTCCGCAGCCGCTGGCAGCAAGGAGGTGCCCGAGATCGGAGACCAAACCGTCCGACAGATCAATGGCGGCGGTCGAGATGCCACGGAGCAGTTCCCCCAGCGCGACCCGGGGCTCGGGGCGCTCCAGGCGCAGGCGTAGATAATCGTCCAGATGCTCGTGGTTCTTGATGTGGCGCAGCGCGAGTCCGGCATCGCCGATGGCGCCACTGACACAGACCAGGTCGCCCGGTCGGGCGCCGCTCCTGCGCATTGCGTGTCCGCGGGGTACCAGGCCGTGGACCTGCACCGAGACGGTTAACGGGCCGCGGGTCAGGTCGCCGCCGACCAGGCGGACATCC
>JBATTL010000320.1:0-1760 GCA_049670525.1 Thiohalocapsa sp.
CCCCATATCACTCCAATCCTTCGCCCGGACCGCCGTATTGAAGCTCAGGATCACCAGCACAGCGGCTAGCAAGTCGGGGCCGATACGCCGAGCATGCAATCGGCTCAATACCCAGGCTGATGCACCGACCAGCCCGATGCAGAGTCCGAGGATGGCGAGATAGTTGCGGTGTTCGAACACCAACTCCAGCGGGATCCGGGTCGACTCCAACAGATGGCAGGTAAGGAACCAGAGGATGCCAAAGCCGATCCAGGGCGCACGATCTCTAAGAGCGATGGCTCCGACGACCGCGGCCATGTAGCCGGCAATCAGCAGCAGCGTCGTCCCGTCCAGCGCATGGCTGATCGGGAAGTTGTCGTGGAATAACGACATGGTGCCCGGAATCGGGATGAAGAACAGTTTCAGGTAAAACGCGAGCACATGCGCTTGGGTCATCAGGCGCTCGGCGCCGCTGAAGCCTCGGCTCGGATGCCAGCCCCACCATCCCTGTAGTTGAGGGATCAGAGCCAGAACACCGGCGACCATGGGCACGACGACGACCAGCAACAAGACGATGCGAATTGCCGTGCGTTCCCGTGCCGAATCGAAACGCAAGCCGAAGAAGAACCATTCGATCAATCCGATCAGCAAAGGCATCAGCGCGGCGATCTCCTTGCTCAATAAGCCCAGCAACCCGAACAGGCCGACGCCGATCAGCACTAGCACCGCACCGGCGACAGGCCGCGTTCGCGCAAGGGTTCGGCCTTTGACGTAGCAGATTAGCGCGGCCAGCATGAACAGGCTCGCCAGCAGCACCAGCCGCTGGACGGCGTAGAGCACGGTGCTGACGTGCAGCGGATGCAATAACCACAGAGCCGTGATCGCAAGTGCAATCCAGGCTGGGGAAAGACCAGGTCCAGCGGAATTGCTAGGTTTCAGCCCAGGTTGTCGTGCGAGCAAGTAGATCAGCCAGAACACCAGTAGACCGTTGAGCAGGTGCAGAATCAGGTTCTGGTATTTGAACCAGAACGGAGAGCCGTCGCTGAAGTACTGCGTCAGCGCGAAGCTGATGCGTGTTATGCCGCGTGACGCACCGAGCAGGCGTTCGCCCGACAGGAACGGTTGAGCGATTGCTGTTGCATTCAGGTCGCTGATGCTTGTTTGTGGAATGTTCGTTTGGTCATCGAGTAGGAAGGGGCCGGCTGTTCCAGGCCAGTAAACTATGGTGGCCAAGCCAAGCACGAGCAGAAATAGGAAAAAGGCGCCTCCTGTGAGGCGCCTTGTTGACGGTCCGTGACGCGTAGCGACTTTCATCACCGTCTAGAGTCGCTTGGGCTAGGGTTACGGGTTCAGATGTTACGAAACCGTAACTCCAGAAGCTGTATTAGTTGATGACACCGCCGCAAGCATCGCGACAGTTTGCTGGCCCCAACGGTTGGGGGTCAGCGCCACAGCAGTCCCATTGAATTGAACTGCCCGAGACGGTGCCCAATAGGGTCATGGTAAGGTCATCGACGACACCTGTGCCCGTCATCAGGATCTGATGTGCGGCGGCGCCACTCCAAGTGATGGAGGCGATGATTTCACTCGTGGGGCTAACAAACCCGGCTGTGCCAGCATCGGCCGGCCAGACACTTTCCGATACTCTGTACTCCGCCGCTCCGAGCTTCAACGGCGAAGCAGCAAGAATCAGCTCGGAGACTTTGGCCCGCTTGGTGTAGTCCATGTAGGACGGAATGGCGATGGCTGCCAAGATACCGATGATGGCAACCACGATCATC
>JBATTL010000321.1:0-8833 GCA_049670525.1 Thiohalocapsa sp.
TGCGGCGCGGGGCCAGTTCCGAGTCGTTCAGCCGCCGCGCCGCCCGGCGCACCGAGACAGCACATCAGCCGATAGCAGCTGACCGCCAAGAGCCCGCAACAGGCCATGCCCAGCACCAGCTGGTGGGCGCTGCCGTCGTGCAACAGACTGACCGCCGAAGCCGCCAGTGCGCCAAAGCGCAGCGCGCCGGTGAACGCCGACGGGGTACCGGCCATGTTCGAAAAAAATGGCCATAAATCCCGGCATCGAGTTTCCAAGTATCGATGACAAAGGGTGTCAGGGCCGAGAGCAGCCCCAACACCAGTAGCAGCAGCGGGCGCAGCGTTACTGGCGCCTCGGCGTGGCTGGTCAAACCCGTCCGCCGCCGTCCGATTCGCCTTGATCGGTCTTGGGATCGCCGGTTGCGGTGTCGCCGTTTCCAGCTCCGTCGGTGGCTGGTGCCGAGATCGGGCTTGGGACCGTCCCGGTTTCCGTGACGATACAAGGCCTGGCTTCCAGGGTGCGGTGAACCGGGCAGCGGTCCGCGATAGTGATAAGCCGCGCGCGTTGTGCCTCCGTGAGATCGCCGGTGAAATCGATACGGCGCATGATGCGCTCGATTTTTCCGTCCTTGACGTGGGCGTCATCGCAATCGGCCTCGCAGTCATCCACATGGATGCGGTCGTGGCGAAGTCGCACCTCGACGTCGTCTAGCGCGAGGCCCTTGTGCTTCGCATACATGCGGATGGTCATCGAGGTGCAGGCGCCGAGCGCCATCAACAGCAAGTCGTAGGGAGACGGCCCAAGATCCGAGCCGCCGACGGACTTGGGCTCGTCCGCCAACAACTGGTGCTGCTCGCTGTAGAGCCCGCGCAGGAAACGCCCATCGCGCTCGGTCACCATGACTTCGCCGGGGCCGACATCGGGCGCGGTACCAGTGCCGGCTTCCTCACGATGCCGCCGCAGGCCAAGATAACGCCCCGCCCAGGCCACCAGTGTCTCGGCGACGTATTCAGAATCCTCGCGATTGGTCAGCAAATGGTCCGCGTCGCACAGGGAGATAAAGCTCTTCGGATGGAGTGCGGCACGATAGATCTTGGCCGCCTCGTCGATAGGTACGATCTCGTCCACCGGGGAATGGAAGATCAACAGCGCCCGCTTCAGACGCCGGATGTGCTCCGCGTCCGCGTAGTGGCGCAGATCATCGAGGAACTGCCGGCGCACGCGAAAACGTCGGTGGCCCACCTTGACCTCCGCCTCGCCGGTTCGCTCCAGCTCGTCGCGGGCGCCGCTGAACAGATGCTGCACATGCCCAGGCGTGGCCGGCGAGGCGATGGTGACCACCGCCTCCACGGATTCGAGCTGGGGCGCCGCCGCCAGCACCGCAGCGCCACCGAGGCTGTGGCCGATAATCAGCGCCGGGGCCTGGTAGTCCTGCTCCAGCTTGCGCGCCGCGGCGACCAAATCCTGAACATTGGACGTGAAGTTGGTATTGGCGAAGTCGCCGTCACTGTTTCCAAGCCCCGTGAAATCGAATCGCAGCACGGCGATGCCGCGCGCCGCCAGGGCTCGGCTGATCCTCGACGCGGCCGCTATGTCCTTGCCGCAGGTGAAGCAATGTGCAAACAGGGCGTAGCGCAGCGTCTCGACACCGGCCGGCGGCGTCTCAAGCAAGCCCGCCAGCCTTTGCCCCTCGGCATTCTCGAAACTGAGCTTGATGCGCGCCATGAAGTCTCCTGACGAGGGCAGTGAATAGAGCGCGACAGTATGCCGCCCGCGCGCGGGCCGGCTCAACGCGGCTGTTGCGCGAGCGCAAATGCGGCCGATAGGGGCATCCTGATCCCAGGGTCGACCGCCGCGCAATCCCCGAGTCGTCAGGTCAACATCACCACGCTCGTGCTTCTGGGCGCGTCGGGGACCGAGGACGGACGGGTCGAATCCTTGCCGCATGCTCAGGAGTCTCTTGCTCAGCAGCTAGCAGACTTCGCTGATGCCCAATGAAGTGTCATCAGGTGGGTGAGGAAGGCGCATGCCTCGCACCATGTTCTCGCCGCCATCGCCGACAGACTGAGACGTCGTTCTCACCCAACCGTCTTGCCCATACATATACTGCTAACTGAGGCAATCCGGAGAGACCACAGGCCTGTTCTGCACGGGCGATATCCTCTGATGCGAAAAGATTCCGAAAGCTGCACGCCAATGAATAATGATCGATCATCCATCAATCGGCGCAGATTGATCGTCGATAAGAAATTCCAGCACAACTTCGTGCTGGTCGCTGTCCTGATAGCGATCCTGGTCTGCAACCTGTTGCTGATCTACGGGTTCTTGTTCTACGAGCCGCTGCTGTACTCGAGCTTCACTTTCAAGCAGGCGTTTGGCATCGCTGTTGTCGAGATAACCGTCATTGTCCTCGCAGGCACATACGGTCTTTCGACCAGCAAGAAAGTTGCTGGCCCAATACACGGAATATCCCGGGTCTTGCGCGCACTCGATGATGGCAATTTCTCTGCGCGTATCGCGATCCGCAAGGGTGAATATTTCGGTGATGTGACTTCACGCATCAATCAAAGCCTTGACCTGCTTGAGGAACGGCTCACCAGCTTAAAATTGGCAGGCGATCAGGTGCAGCAGCACGCGTCCGACCCGAGCAGTCTTCCAGGCCATATCGCCCATCTGCAAGCCCAGCTCGAGGCGCTTAGGACGCGTCGCGATACGGCGACGAGCACGTCGGTACAACTGAAGGAAGAGATATCCGACCATTCAGAGGCATCACCACGGAACGCGGACCAGGTTTCTTAGCCCCACGCTGTTATTCATCGAATTACTGCCGGTAGATATCTCCCGTATATGTGCGGCGCGGTCAACGACGAATTTTCGCGAAACGCTATGGGCGCCGTGAGTCTAGGCTTAAACAGATTTCGATATCGTAATGGCTTTACCTAGAAAACATGGCGAAAAAATGACTATCGGTAACGCGAATAGGAAGCCGAAACTCAAAGGCCTGACTCTGATCGAACTCATGATCATGATGGCATTATTGTCCATCGTCTTGGTATTGGGAATTCCTTCGTTTCAAGAGCTGATAAGGAGTAATCGCCTCACTGCAGCGAATAACGCGCTTGTGGGATCGCTGAATTTGTCGCGGAGCGAAGCGATTAGGCGAAATGTCAGGGTTACCGTTTGTAAGAGTGCCAACGGAGCCGCATGCACGAACGGAGGGAGCTGGGAACAGGGATGGATCGTGTTTACCGATCTCAACAACAATAAAACTCTTGAAAGCGCGGACGAAACGGTTCTTCTCGTTCACGATGGCGTCGGGGGTAAGCTGACCATGGTCGGTGATACGGATGTGTCCGACTATGTATCCTACGTCGCAAGGGGAAACACACAACTGACTGATGGTGGAATCCAAAGCGGAACGATCAAGACCTGCGAGGGAAATGTCGGATCGACTGGGCGAAGCCTGAATATCGCACCGACGGGTCGGGTTCAGGTGGTCAGGAAGAGTGTTTGCTCGTGAAAGACCGACACCAAGGCTTCACGTTGATCGAGGTATTGATTGCCGCAGTTGTATTGTCGATCGGTCTATTGGGCCTCGCTGCCCTGCAGGCGAAAGGACTTCGTAGCAATCACAGCTCCAATCTGCGATCGCAAGCGACGCTGATGGCTTACGATATGGCCGATCGTATGCGGGCAAATTTGAACGGGTATGAAGGAGGCTTCTACGACAATACAACGGCGGCTGATCATGATTGTGTGTGGAAGGGCAGTCAGCCCGCGACCTGTACACCTCAGCAAATGGCAGCGCACGACGTTTGGGAGTGGAACGCCTCGCTCGCCAGAGAACTCCCTCAAGGTGTCGGTGTTGTGTGTCTTGACAGTACTCCTGGCGACGGTAGCGACACCGATGCCGATGGTGTTGTGGAACCAGCCGAATTCGGGTGCGATGGTCTTGGGACCTCGTATGTCGTGAAGCTGTGGTCTGTTGATGAGTTGGCGATCGACGACCAGACTGGCAACCCGGTCACAGTCATACGACGTGTCATTACCGAGGTGCGTCCATGACGATGCAAACGCAGGCCGGTTTCTCTCCGGTGGAAGTACTGGTTGCTCTCATTGTTGGGCTTGTGATCACTGTGACAGTGCTGCAGGTATACATTGCAGACAAGCAGACCTACCGAGCTGCCGACGCCTCCGCTCGTCTGCAAGAGAACGCGCGTTTTGCATCGGAGCTGATGGCAACGGAGATCCGAATGGCCGGTTATCAAGGGTGCGCCGGGGCCGAACGAACCATGCTCAACAAGCTACAGGACGCATCCTCATTCCCTTACAATTTCGATATCGCGGCGCAGGGTTTCGACGCCACCGGAACCGATAGCTGGACACCGACCTTAGACGGCAGCGTGAGTAGCGCATTGGGTGGGGGCGATGTCTTGACCATCCGGGGTCTTTTCGGGGGCGAGACGGCAATAACGGGCACAACGGATACCGGCAACTGCGGGGCCGCTCCTTTGGTCGTTGCCGATGCGTCCGAGTTGATGCAGGGAGACATCGCGGTCGCGGGAAATTGCCAGGCTGCCACCGTGTTTCAGATTACGGGGGTTTCCGGAACGGATATCGCTCACGCGGAGGGTGGTGCCAGTCCCGGCAACACGGCCGCGAATCTTGGCCAGTGCTTCGCTGGAGACGGCGCATTGGGGCGGCTTTCGACTCGTACTTTCTACATCCGGGACAATCCCGCCGGCGTTCCCTCGCTGTATCGAATGGATGTATCCGGACCCAACACGCGGACCGAAGAGCTCATCGAGGGAATCGAAGGTATGCAAGTGCTATACGGAGTTGACACGGATTCCGACTTGTCCGCCAACCAGTACCTGCGTGCCGCCGACATATCTGATTGGAGCCGGATCCACAGCGTCCGCCTCAGTTTTCTTTTCCGCTCCGTCGACGACTATTTGGCCACCGACGCACAGCCCTATTACTTTAACGGCGCGATAACGAATCCTGATGACAGAAGACTTCGCAGTGTATTCACAACGACCATCGGTTTGAGAAATCGATTGCCTTAACCATGCGAGCGATCCGTTCTCATAACTCGATGGGCCCGAAAGGCCGGCAGAACGGTGTTGCGCTGATCGTGAGTCTACTCATCCTGATGGTCACGACGATTATTGGTGTCAACGCCATGCACATGCACTACCTTGAAGAACAGATGGCAGGGAATTTCAGACACCACAATCTCGCTTTTCAAGCAGCCGAGACAGCGCTGCGCGATGGCGAGCAGGATATCGCATCGACAAACCCGCGATTCACCGGACTCACGAGCTTCAACTCGACTTGTACAAACGGTCTGTGCGACGCGACAGGGGGGCTGTCCGATGTGTGGCTCGATGCCACCAAGGAGGCGAATGGCGTCGTGCTTGGAACCTACACCGGCAGGCCCGCGCTGGCATCGGTTTCGCAGCAACCGAAATATTGGATCGAGGCGTTTCGTGTTCGGCCCACGGGAAATGCCGCTTGGAAGACAATGTACCGTGTGACCGCGATCGGTTGGGGTGGCGACGCGAACACGGAAGTATTGGTGCAAAGCGTTTTTACCTTGCGCTAAGGAGAAAGTTAACGAGCCATGACGAACACAGCATTGCCAAGCAGATTTGTCCACTTAACTGGAACCCTGATTCTCCTTCTCGCCGTCGCAGATGCTCTAGCCCTAAACCTTGCGAACGAGCCGCTGTTCGTCACCGTCCCGGTCAAACCCAACGTCATACTTGCCGTCGATGATTCCGGCAGCATGGATTCAGAAGTACTCCTGCCGACCAACGACGGGGCGCTGTGGTGGCATAGCGAAAGCGAGAGTTTCGTCGGCCTGGATCGTAACGACGAGCTTTCCCCCGGGACCATCAATTACAATTACGTCGGTGCCGCGAACGAAGACTGGAAGAAATACGTCTACCTTTTCCCGATTGGCGAAGGCTTGGGCCGGAGAATATATACGGACCAGACTAATGATCACTATGCGGTGCCGCCCCGACCGGAGTTCGCTTTCACGCGCGCCGCAGAATACAACAAGGCCTACTATGATCCGTTGAAGCATTACGAGCCCTGGCCTTCTTCCTATGGACAAACCTTCGGCGATTCAAACCCTGCCGCGGCCCCTACCGACCCGGTGATCGGTGCGGCAACATTAAATTTAACGCAAGAGATTACCAGCGGCAGTGACCAATGGACCTTTCGGCTGCAGCCGGGGATGCGCGATGCCAACGGCGATCTCGTTGTTGATGATGAGGAGAATGGGACCTTTACCTACTTTCCCGCTACCTACTACTCGATGGACACAAGTGGTGCGTGCGCTGCCCCGTTGCCAGCAGACTATACGGCTTTCGTCGCCAATCCGGCGCTTCTTCCCGGCGGAGTCGACGCTATCGCCCCGGACGGTCACTGCTTGATCGAGCACCAAATAAAGACGGGCTCGTCCTTCCCCAGCGGGCGGACCTACGAGGCCGAATTGCAGAACTTCGCAAATTGGTTTACCTATCATCGCAAGCGCCACCAGGCCATGCGTGGCGGTATCCTAAGCGCGTTCTCCAGGGTTTCGGGTATCCGAACCAGTGCGTTCGGGTTCAACGAGCTTCCCGACGACCTCAACATCTTAGACCTTGATACACAGCGAACGGATTTTTTTGACGGGTTGAAGGATCTGGTTCGCGCGGGCGGAACACCGACTCGTGAGGCGCTTGATTACATCGGCGAAACACTCGAACGCACTGACGGATCCGCGCCAATCACTCTGAAATGCCAGAAGAACTTCGCAATCCTGTTTACGGACGGCTTCGCCGTGCCGAATAGTATTGACGGTATCGACAATGAGGATGGGCTGTCTGGGGTTCCGTATGCGGACGGTTTCGACGACACCCTCGGCGACGTTGCGATGCATTATTACCAGAATAACGCGAGGCCGGATTTGACGACAGGCCAGGTTCCAGTTTCGAATGCCTGCCGTCGGGCTTCACCGAACCCGCTTCTCGACTGCAATAAGAATTTGCATATGGTCACCTATGCAGTTGGACTTGGTGTGGAAGGGACTCTGTTCGGCAATACCCATACGACGCGCGCCGACGCGCACTCCGTCCCGCCCGTTTGGCTCGAACCGAATATTGATCGTAACCCTGTTCAGGTCGATGATCTATACCATGCGACAGTCAATGGGCGAGGAGACTTGTTGAATGCGACAACGCCAGACGGGATCGCCGAGAATATGAACCAGGTGCTATCGTCGATTCTGGATGCGATCTCATCCGCCTCGTCGGTCGCCGCCAACTCCACGTCCGTCAATACGGGAAGTCAGGTCTTCCAATCGCGCTTCCACAGCAGCACATGGCGCGGGCAGCTATTGGCTTTCACCATCGATCGCAACGGCTCGATTCCCGTGAGCTACCTCTGGGATGCAGGCGCGGTGCTAAGCGGCCAAACAGCCGCAAGCCGTAAGATACTCACGGTAAGCCGCGATACCAACGATGGGATTCCGTTCCGTTGGGCGGGAATTGCCAGTCAAACGGATACGCTTCACGGAGACCTGCTCAATACGGATGCTTTCGGGACAAGCGACGGTCTAGGAAGCCAACGGGTAAACTACTTACGCGGTGACGCTACGACGGGCTTTCGCGTCCGCAATAACAAGCTGGGCGATATTATCCACTCAAGCCCCTTATACGTCGGCCGCCCCCAGGCAGGGTATGTTAACGCCGCTTACGGCACCTTTGCCTCGAACCTGAGGGACCGCGAACGGGTGATCTACGTTGGGGCCAATGACGGCATGTTACACGGTTTCAATGCGACGACCGGCGCTGAGGTGATCGCCTATGTGCCGGGTTCCGTTTACCCGAACTTAAGTCGCCTGACCGATCCGGACTACGGCGAGACCTTACTCCCGCACCGCTTTTACGTGGATGGATCTCCGATGGCGGCAGACGTCCAAGTCAACGCAAACTGGATGACCGTGCTAGCGGGCGGTTTGAATCGCGGAGGGCAGGGGTATTACGCGCTCGATATCAGTGATCCTTCGCTTTTTGCGGAAACCAATAGCGCGGCGGCGAATACGGTGTTGTGGGAGTTCACAGACGCGAATGATCCGGATCTGGGATACACGTATAACGGGCCAGTGGTCAACTACGATACCTGGCAGTCGGCGCAGATTGCGAAAATGAACAACGGCAAGTGGGCGTTGATCGTCGGCAACGGCTACAACAATACAGAAGCTGACGGGCACGCCTCGGCAACCGGTCACGCCGCGCTCTTTATCATCTATATCGAGGGTGGTGCCGACGGGACCTGGAGCGCGACGGATTATACGAAGATTGACACGGGCGCCGGGTCCCTCGTAGCGCCGAACGGATTGGCGACACCAGCGCCAATCGATATCGATGGTGATGGGGACGTCGATATCGCCTATGCGGGTGATCTTGAAGGCAATATCTGGAAGTTCAATCTGACCGACGCCTCTGCTTCCAACTGGACCACGGGTTTGCTCTACGCCGCCGTCGACGCTGGAGGGAATCCGCAACCCATCACAACCGCAGTTATGACGTTACATCATCCGAATGGTGGATTTGTAGTTGGATTTGGGTCTGGGCAGTATCTGGAACTGGCCGATTTGAGTACCACCGCCCCACAGACGCTCTACGGCATTTGGGATTCGGCCCTCGGTGGCTCTGTAGCCACAGTGACAGGCGGTCGTGCGAGCTTGGTGGAGCAATCAGTGCTCGCGGTAACGCGGGTGGCGAACACCGACTATCGCGTCACGTCCAATAATGCGGTGGATTTCAGCACCAAGAAGGGGTGGTACATGGATCTG
>JBATTL010000322.1:0-15619 GCA_049670525.1 Thiohalocapsa sp.
GCCTCAATCTCAACAACTCGCCTCTTGCCATGATGGCACCCCGCTTACCGAGAAGAGGGGCAAAAAAGGGAGTCAGTGTTTTGTGCGTCCTGCACTGCTGGCCTGCGGATGAGTCGTCTTGCCTCAATTCGGAGGTGGAATGGCTTGCCAATGAACGGGGATACCGCGTCGTCGCATCGACCACGGACAAGAGACGAATTAGGCTCGAAGAGAAAGAAATCGTTCGGGGTCTGGAGACGGTTGCATTCATGCCAGCGGAGGTGGTGCTCGATGCGGACTGGCAGTTGATTCGACCGGAGGATGAGGAAATCTTGGCGTCCGACGGTTCGTCTTTCTCCCATCAAATCAACTGCCGTGCGCTGCACATCGCTGATTGGGTACGCAGAGAGGGGATTTGTCACATTCACGCCTTGAGCGCTGACGTCGTGAGCGTCGTTTGGCTCGTGCATCGATTGACGCGCGTTGCATTTACCGCGGGCGCTGTTCCGAACTCGGCATTGGAGCCAACCGTACTAAAGAGAATTCTTGATGACCGGGTAGATCTTCCTGACGCGGCGAAGCTCCGTCCACCGCTTCGCTGCAGACGCCTCAAGGTTGGGTCAGTGCGAGTCGAGTGGCCCGCATTCTTGTCCAAAGCAGATGCGTGCTCCAACTATTTTCAGCGCAGGTACAGCGCTCTCGAGTCTCGAATCCTTGATGAATAGATCCGCTCTACGCAAAGAACCGGTGCAGGGTTCCGCCGGGCGTTTGCCGGGTTGGTTGGTCGCGCGCGCGATTTGACGCGATGCAGTTTCTTTATATTTCCAATGGCAATATTCCATCGCGCTGGGCGCACACCGTCCAGAGCATGAAAATGTGCGAGGCGTTTTCGCGGTTGATGCCCGGATTTAGCTTGGTCACGGCGACCGATCTGAAAGGCCTGCTAGGTAGTAAACGCCGAATGTTTCGCTGGTACGGAATCGAGCGGCGTTTTCCTGTTCGACGCCTTGTCATCGCACGCCATTGCGACCCGGCGATGTTGCAGCGGCCAAATCTCCCTGTTTTCGCGGAGCATGCCCGTCGCTATGTTCGGCGCGTTAAGCCTCGTCTGGTGTATACGAGAAACCACCAAAGTGCGCTGTATGCATTGAGGGATGGCTTTCCGGTGATATTCGAGACCCACGATGGCCCCGGTCACCCGAAGACGCTGCCCTATATCGCGCAGTTCGCTGGATTCCCGAACCTCCGGGGCATCGTCACGACGTCACCAGTCCTCCGGGATGCATTCATTGCGGAAGGCATCGCACCGCCGAAGATCGCGGTACATCCCAACGGCGTCGATCCGGCACGTTTCGCCCGGCGTGCAATGGACCGCGACGCCGCGCGACGCCGGCTTGGGCTCACCACCGGTCGATCGCTCATTGTGTACACCGGTTCCCTACAAGCCTACAAGGGTATCGGCACCCTGATCGCGGTCGCCGCACTCTTACCCGCTTTGGACGTTCAACTGGTCGGCGGCACAATCGATGAGATCGCCGCCTGGCGAGCGGAGCGGACGATCCCGAAGAATCTGCGTTTCGAGCCGTTCGTCGACAATGCGGAATTGCCATTGTGGCTTGCGGCTTCGGACATATGTGTGGTCCCTAATTCCAGCAGCGATCGGACCGCCGGCTGGACCTTTTCGCTCAAGCTCTACGAATACCTCGCTGCGGGCCGGCCCGTCGTCGTCAGCGACATCCCCTCGCTACGTAGCGTCGTCTCCCACGGCAGGGATGCGCTCCTGGTGCGACCCGACGACCCGGTCGCATTGGCCGATGCGGTGAGCCGACTGCTAACCGATCCGGCGCTTGCGGCGCGGCTCACGGAGGCCGGGCGGAATACGGTCGCGCCTCATACCTGGGAGCGCAGGGCTGCCGCGATCATCGAGCGTTTGGCGCCGGAGTTGCAGCGGCGCAAGTGCCAATGATCGGCGCATCCCGCTGGGCCAGGACGTGAAGCGTCTTAGTGCCGCATTGATGGGTTTGCCATGGGGCATCACCAACAGCTCGTCTCGGGCAGCCAGCTTGATCCGATCGGCCTTCGGACGGACCTCTGATCGGTCCACGCCGGATCGGCTCTATGATGGGGCCGCATCCCTTCCTTCGGATTTTAGCGAATCGATATCCAGCTATCGCTGGTCGACGGCACCGATCACGGTGCTCGTGCCGGTCCATAATGCGATGCACGAGGTAGATCATTGCCTCGACGCTCTGCTGGCGCACACGCCTCCGTCGGCAGACATCATTATCCTCGACGACGCGAGTACCGAGCCCGGCTTGGCAGCGCGACTTGCGGCGGCGGCGGAGGCCCCAAACGTTACGCTGGTTCATAGTTCCGAGAACATGGGCTTTACACGCACCATCAATCGGGGAATTGCTCTTGCCGGCGATCGCGATGTTGTCTTTCTTAACTCCGATACCGAAGTCGCGCCACGCTGGCTGACTTACCTTCGCTCGGCGGCGTACGAGCGTGACGACATCGGCACGGCGACGGCGTTGTCCAACAGTGCGAGCCAGTTCTCGGTGCCGTTTCGCTTTCATAATAGCTATCCTTATTGGATGGACCTCGCCGCGTATGCACGCTCCATCGCACAGCTCGACGGCAAAACGGCGGTCCGAATCCCGTTTGGACACGGCTTCTGCCTTTACGTCAAGCGGCGCTACATTGACACTATTGGCCTGCTGGACAGCGACGCCTTTCCTCGCGGCTACGGCGAGGAGGTGGACTTCTGCCTGCGCGGAGCCCGCGCCGGCTGGACGCATGTGCTGGCGACCAAGTGCTTCGTGTACCACGCCAATGCTGCCAGCTTCGGCGGCTCCAAACAGGTGCTCAAGGAGCAAGCCCGCGCGGTGCTGGATCGCCAGTACCCGGAGTACACGTCGTTACTGGGGCTGAATAGCCGAAATCCCAGTATCCAGGAACTGCGCCGCCGGGTGGCGCGGATTTGGCACCGTATCGGCGCCGTCCCGGCGCGAAAGCTCTTGGTGTTAGGGAGTGAGTCGTTGCCGGGCGAAGAGCAAGCGGTGATGCTGCCCGAAGAGCTTGCCGACCTTCATACACGCCAGGAGTCGGTCTTAGTCCTGTCGGCGCATGGCCGATCGCTGCGCATCAGTCAGTGCCAGGACGGCAGACTGGTCCCCATCGCGGAGGGTCGGGTCGCCGTCGCTCCGGACCCATTCACTCCCTATGGCGAAGGCTATGACGACCTGGTGGCTCGATGGCTGATAAGGTTCGCCGTTGAATCCATAGAGATCCGTGGTCTGCGTGGCCATGGTGCCGGGCTTGGGGCGTTGGCGCAGCACCTGGACTTGCCGCTTGTGCTGACACTCGTCGACGATTTCCCGATTTGCCCGACCGGCTCTCTCAGGGATGAGTTGGGCCAACCTTGTCGCGGTCGCTGCACCCCAACGCAAGGCGACTGCCTCGCAACCTCGGATCCACATGGGCGCCGGCTTAAGCATCAGTACATCCGGGCCTGGCAACAGGCCCAGCGCCATACCATCGAGCACGCCGGTCGCCTGTTGGTCGACTCGCACGCACGCCGGCAGACCTTGATCGACTTGTTCCCCAAACGTGGAAGCCAAGAAATTCGGATCGTCGATGCCTGCACGAGTGGGCGACCCGGCGACCCCGGAACCGTCGCCGCGGCCTTGCAAGCACGCGCCCGACTCAGGGTCGGACTGCTCGCGCTAAGACCGCCCATTGGTATTGATCGCGGCCTGCACATGCGGGTGCTCGCACCGCTGTCGCAGGAGCGCTTCGGGGAGTGGCTTCGAGTTGAACGTATCGAACCGGGCGCAGCTTCCGATGATCCCGTGGACATCGCGATCATTCCCTTCGAGTCGTCGATGTCCACTGTAGACGCGAAAAGGCTGGTGAAATACGCCGCCGGCCAGCGCATACCATTGATTGTCGATACCGGCGATCACAGCATCCAGGCAGCAGCCATAGCGCGCCGACCAAGCGGACTTGGGATTCTACTGCGCGCGGCGACGGAGGTCTGGGCAGAGACAGTGCCCGCAACATTGCCGGCGTGGTTGGCTGCGACGATTGTGCGTATCCCAACCTGCCTCGACGAACGGATCTGGCCACTCGGCATTCGGGCTACGGCAGCGGGTCCTGACGCCACGGTGCGGGTGCTCTTTATCGCCGATCAAGCGGATGATGCCGGGGTGATTTTTGCGATAAATGCTCTAGATGCGGCAACAGAACGGATCCGATCGTCAATCGAGCTTGTCGTTGTTACGCTCGGCCGCCGCTTACCCAAGCGGCCATGGTTGCGCCATCTTCGAGTACCGGACGCAGCCTTGAGCTATCCGCTGTTCGTCACCTGGCTATCGAGATATGGCCCTTTTGATATTGGTATTGCGCCCCCTACCGCACCGAGTTCGGGTCGGACGACAATGCTGCTGGAGTACGCGGCCCTCGGCGCAACCGCCTTGGTAAGCGCGCGGGCAGGAGGACTCCAAACAGTCGCCGAGCGCGAGGGAATGACATCGTTGCCAGCGTCAGTTCCGCAGTGGGGACAGGCGCTTCAGCAGGAGTCAGCGAATGTGATGGCGAGGAGGGCGGCCAACGATCGCGTCGTTCTTGACGACCCCGATGCGCGCAATGTCGATGCGACGGCCAACGCGATCGGCGATCGGCTCGGCCGTTACTGCATTGTTGACGCGACCTGATGATTATTCGATGAATTACGATCCAGACAGTTACAGCGGTCCATGCTCCATTTGCGGTGGTCTCGGCATTTTCGTCAGGCAGGAACGCGCAATTCGCGAGACCTATCGCTGCCCAACTTGCCGAGCATCGCTGCGTGAGCGGTTTCAGGCGCAGGTGATCGTCGACCTGTACGGCAAAGGCCGCAGCCGTTGTCTGGCAGAACTCGTGCGCACACCTGGCTTCAAGCAACTCCGCATTTATGAGCCCGGGACAATCGGCCCATTTCGCGCCCAGCTTGTCGGTCTTCCGTATTATCGTCAGTCTGATTTTCACCCTGACGCGACTCGCCAGTCCGCAACCCAGGCGCTTCCGCATCAGGATCTCCAAGCGCTAAGTTGGCCTGATCGTAGCTTTGATCTAGTCATCACGTCGGATGTCCTCGAGCACGTTCGGCATCCGCAGCGGGCCTTATCTGAGATTGCGAGGATTCTCGTGCCTGGTGGTTATCACGTCTGCACCGTGCCTTTACAGGATCCGCTTCGTCCTGCGTCGGTGTTCCGTGTCGACACGTCCGGCGAAACGGACGTGCCGCTGCTTGAGGAACGTTATCATGGTAACGGCAAGGGCGGTCGTTCGCTGGTCTACACGGATTTCGGCGAGGATCTGCTTGAAATGATTCTCGACACCGGCACGAGCGCTCGATTCGAACGCGGCAGAACCGAAAGCGCGATCGCAAATGCGGCGGTGACCGTTGTGTCCTGGAAGACTCCGCCGCGCAGTTGATCGCGGACCGCCAAGCTCGGTCCAATCCTCGAAGGATCCAAGTGACTCGACCAAGGAGGCGCGGATCGATCCGCAATGCTGGCGCAGGATCAGCGCGGAGACCTACCCATCTGAACACTTGGGTGGTTTCGGCCCGCCTGAATGTTTCGGCGCTTAGGTGCTTGAGAATAGCGGAGCTTCCCGCCCCGCCCGCGATGCGCTGAGCTCTGCAGCATTTCCGCAACCTCTTGGCTGAAATCAGATCGACGGCGTCATGCAAATCCTCGTACTCGGCATGCATCGTTCCGGCACCTCGGCGTTGACAAGATTGGTCAACATGATGGGTGCCGACTTGGGCCCGGATTTTGAATCGATCCCAGCCAACGAGGAGAATCCCAAGGGTTTTTGGGAACGTCGGGACGTTCGCAAACTCAATGATGATTTGTTGTCCTCGGTCGGCAGTGATTGGCATCACATCGCCGATTTTGATCCTACACAGGTCCCAGACGAAGCCTCGCAGCAATTCCAGAGGAACGCGCGCGCGCTGCTGAGTCGCATGGGCGCGAATCGACCCTGGGTAATGAAAGAGCCGCGGCTGTGCGTCACTCTCCCCGCTTGGTTGCCGTTGTTGCATTATCCGGTGTGCCTCATTTGCGTTCGCGATCCAGTCGAGATTGCACAGTCTCTGGAAGCCCGCAACGGGATACCGGTGCCGGTCGGCATTGCTTTGGCCCAAACCTATTACCGTCGGCTGGTGAGCGCTACGACTCACTTGCCTCGAACCGTGGTGAACCATCGCAATCTCCTGTCTGATCCCAATGGCGAGCTCCACCGTCTCCACGAGCGACTCGAACGCTGGGGTTGCCGCGGGTTGCAGCTTCCATCCGCGGCCGATGTCCTGTCTTTCATCGAGTCAGGCCTCCATCGGCAACACAGCACGGAGGAGTCGAAACGATTGCATCTGAGTCAGGTGCAGGACAGCTTTTTCGCGGTACTCGCCGATGGGGATTGGACATCGTTGGGAGACATGGCACGAATGCCGGCCCCTGAACTGAGCTTGTTGCGGTTGTTTGAGGCGGACGCGTTCAAAGCAGCTCGCATCAAGGCGACGGACAAAAAACTGAGCACGCTCGCGGGCCAACTAGAAAAGCAGGCGGATGCGAATCAGGGCTTGAAGCGAAAAATCTGCAAACTCAAGGCGAGCGAGGACGCGCTGGGGGCGACAATCCGGGCTTGGGAACAAAAGGTCCAGACGCTCGGCACCGGCAAAGATGGCCTTGGAGCGCAGAAACAGTCCACCGAGCGCCAACTGGATGCCCTGCAAGCCGAATGGTCCGACCTCCATGAACTGTTGGAGCGGCACCGGGATATCCCGGGGGAGTTCAAGAAACATCTCGTCGCCTTGGCCGACGGACTGGCTGCGCTCCAGCAATCCCGCAGCTGGCGCTTAGGCCACGGGCTGATGGCGGCGGCAGCCAAGACATCAGGCAGGCGCAACGTCAGCAACGCCTTCGACCATTTGTATGATCGCGTCGCTCGCGCCTGGGGCTTGATGCAGATACTCGATCTGGACGATGGATCGACCGCAAATCGCAGGTCGGCTTACTCCGATACGGCACGTGCAGCGCGATTGCCGGGAGGCTCCGCATCAACGGCGCGGCTCAGAAAGGATGGAGTTGTAGCGATTGCGAATGCGTTCTCGCCCGCGGCAGGCAACGCGCGACCTGGTCTTCGACAAACAGCTTCGACAGGCTCGCGCCAGCCGCGAACGGTTGTCGTCATCGCCTGGGACACCGGCCATAATCCGCTCGGGCGCGCATATCTGATCGCAGAGGCCCTGGCACGCCACTTCCATGTCCTGCTCGTTGGTCCCGGCTTCGAGCGCTACGGCTCCGATGTTTGGCCCCCAGTACGCAACTCGGCGATCAAGACCATCCGGCTGCCGGGAGGAGCCTTTCCGGATTTTTGCAGGATGCTCGCCGCGATCGGCCCGCGCATCGAAGCAGACGCAGTCATCGCCTGCAAGCTGCGGATGCCATCACTGCAGCTCGCCCTGCTAATGAAGGCTTTCCGCAATCGGCCTCTACTCATCGACGTCGACGACTACGAGTTGTCTTTTTTCAAGAACCGCGGCCCCGTCAATCTGCACCAATTGCGTAAGCTGTCGGAAACTGATGGCTTCGCGCTGCCCTTCGGGGAGCAATGGACGCGTTATGCAGAGAATCTGGTACCGCTGGCAGACGCGTTACTGGTATCAAACATCGCGTTGCAGCAGAAGTTTGGTGGCCGGATCATCCCTCACGCTCGCGACGAAACAGTATTCGATCCGGCGCTTTATGATCGCACTACGTCGCGCGCGCGGTTCGGCTACGGGCCAAACGACCGGGTCGTGCTCTTCCTCGGTACACCACGACAGCACAAAGGTGTGCTCGCGGTGGCGCAAGCCCTGCGCGCCTGCGATGATCCGCGATTTAAGCTCTGCATCATTGGCAACATGGACGATCGGAGCCTTGAGCGCTCGCTGCGTGAAGTCGGCGGTGACCAGCTGCAGCTGTTGCCGAACCAGCCTTTCTCTGAATTGCCGCAGAATCTGATGATTGCTGACGCGGTGTGCCTTTTTCAGGATCCGGCCCACGAGATCTCCAAGTACCAGTTACCGGCCAAGGTGGTCGACGCGCTTGCGATGGGCGTGCCGGTGATCTCGACAGCGCTAGAACCTCTGCGTCCGCTGATCGCGGCCGGCGTTGTGACCACCGCCACCAACGAGACCCTGGGCCCCCTGTTGCGCCAGACCTTGAACGATAGCGAACGACTCATGGCCGAGCAACGACAGCGCCGCTCGTTGTTCTTGCGTGATTACAGCTATGCTGCCATCGGCGACGACCTTGCAACGATGATTCAAGAGGTTTTTGACCGGGGACCCCGCCCGCTCCCCGAGGATGCACTGGACTTCTTGGAGATCCAGGCTGCATGCGCGGGCAACGATTCGGACCGGATGGCCGAGCCAGGCTTCGAAGTCAACCGCGACGGCATCGATGTCGTCGTGTTCTGGAAACAAAATGACTCGGGGCTCTATGGTCGTCGCGCCGACATGTTTGCGAAATATCTGGTTCGACACGCGTCCGTGCGCGCGGTCTTGATGGTCGACCGGCCTATCGCGCTCGAGGACCTAATGAAGAAACAGGAGTCCGAAGGCGTCAACCATGATCGGGAGATCTTCAGCGAGACCTGGTGCAAGCATTGGGGAGTGCGCGACCGCGCGGGACTATCGCACAGGGTGTTCGTTTACTCCAAGAAACAAGCCCCGCTGCTCGGCGGCTGGCAATGGCCAGCGCGGAAGGATTATCTGCCCTGGTTGAGCCAGTGTTTCGCGGACCATGGTATCGAAACGCGGCGGGCTGTGTTTTTGGTTTACCCGGAAAACCGGGACATCTTGGCGCTTGCTCGTGCCTTCCAGCCGCGTGTCCTGGTTGCAGACATCGTTGACGATCATCGCGCCTGGCCCGGTCGGACTGCGTCTCAGGTCAAGGAACTCACCGCCCATTACCATGACGTCGTCGGTCGTTCAGATCTCGTCATTGCCAATTGCGAGCCCGTTCAAAGGTCGATGCGTGACTTCGGCAAGGACGTGACATTGATCAGCAACGCCTGTGAGATGGAGCCGCCACCTCCTATTGGGGATTCCGACGCCGCGCGGACGTTTCGAGCCCTCGCCGGTCCCAAACTCGGGTACGTCGGCAACATGGAGGCGAAGTTCGACGTTGATCTCCTGCACTTTCTTGCCCGAAACAGGCCAGAATGGCAGATCGTGCTGATCGGATCTCGACACGCGAACCCCCGCGTTCTGGAGCTTGAGCCGCACGCAAACGTGCATTTCATGGGCGTGATCCCCTACGCCGAGGTACGAGGTTGGATCACTGAGTTCGACGTCGCGATCATTCCGCATCTCGACACACCGCAGACGCGCTCAATGAATCCGCTGAAGCTCTATGTCTACGCATCTTTGGGCATTCCCGTGGTGTCCACCCGAGTCGACAACTTGGACGACTTGAAGGACCTGGTCAAGGTTGCCGACTCGCGCGAGGAGTTTCTCATTGACGTCGAACAGGCAATCGAGGTGCGTCGTCGCGGTCCCGTTTCGGTACCCGAAGGACTGCTGGAGCGAAACAGTTGGCCAACGCGCGTTGACCATTTAATGTCACTCATCGATCCACTCTATCGCTCGCGCCACTGAATGCGGAGGACGGGCGTTTGCGCAAGCTCCGCGGCGAGCGGGATCGACTATTAATGAGATCGTTGCGGGCATTACGTTTCGCGCCGCCGCGGTTTGGTCGGACGTGCTCACTGACAACGATCCGCCACGCGTGCGCGTACCTGCTGACCAAGGGATACCCATTCGGCCGCGTTCAGGGCCGCTGCTACTTGGTGCAACGACCATTTCACATTCAGCCTTAGCTCAGAATTCAGACTACGCCGTTCGTCGCACATCCTCGGTTGTGCTGGCCCTGTGGCATTCATGGCAAGAGCGCCAGCGGCGCAAACGCGGCGACGCCCTGCAGTCCGTCGCAACTCAGCCCCCCCATCTTTTGCTGTTGGTATCTGAGGACTGGTATTTTTGGACACATCGGTTGCGGCTCGCTCAACAAGCAGTGGAGCGCGGCTATCGCGTGACGCTAGTGACCCGCTGCTCGCGGCATTGCGCTCCGATCCGCGCCTGCGGAATCGACGTGGTCGATTTTGACATTGGGCGAACCGGAACGAATCCCGCCAAAGACCTGAAGAGCCTGTTCTCCCTGGTGCGACTGATACGCGGTCGGCGCCCGGATATCGTCTATTCCGTCGCGCTGAAACCCGTGCTTCTGGGCGGTTTGGCTGCGTGGGCGGCAGGCGTTAAGACACGCTTCGCGGCGTTGGGCGGGTTGGGTTTTCTGTTCGGCGGCGTTGCGACGCGCAACTTTCCGCTCCGATTATTGGTCACAGGGGCGCTGCGCCTGCTCCTGGCCGGTGACGATGTCATCGTTCAGAACAGCGCGGATCTTCGGGTGCTCATGGACCAGGCAAAGGTCCCTGAGTCGCGTCTGCATCTGATTCCCGGCGCTGGCGTTGATCTCGAGCGTTTCCATCCCGTGCCCGAACCCACCGACGGGCCGATTCGGCTCGCGCTAGTGGCACGCATGCTTTGGGCAAAGGGCGTTGCCGAGACTGTTGAGGCGACCTGTCTGTTGCGTCAGCGTGGGTTGGATGTCGTACTAGACCTGGTGGGTGAGCCCGATGCGGCCAACCCAGGTTGTATCGACTCCGTCCAGCTCAGGCGCTGGGCGGCATTACCCGGTGTGCAATGGCTGGGGCGATGCGATGCGGTGGAGGATGTGTGGGCGGCAAGCCATATCGCCGTTCTGCCGTCTTACTACCGCGAGGGCCTGCCGAAGGCACTGATGGAGGCGGCCGCATGCGGTCGGCCCATCGTCACAACCGATGCGCCCGGTTGCCGTGATGCCATCATCATTGGCGAATCCGGTGTCTTGGTACCAGAGCGGCAACCTGTGGCATTGGCCGATGCGCTGGAGGGCCTGGTGCGCGATGGGGCACTGCGAAAGGCGATGGGACAGCGGGCTCGGCGCGATGCTGAAGACCGTTTCTCCGACACCAGCATCAATACCCGCATTCTTGACCTCTGCGATCAGGCCCTGGGGCGGGGAGCCCGGCGTCCGGGAGACTAGGCGGTTCTTGTCGACGCCGGAAGCATCGCCCGGGGCGCCAGGAATTGACCCTATTCGACATTGACAGTGCGTCCCTGCAACGCGGCCACCGTGCCGATGACGAGTACGAAGTCCGTCTGGCGGCAAAGGAAGACCGGGATCTGTAGCAGATCGACCATCTCTGGGACCGGACGGCATTACGCCTCCCTGTGCACATCGGTCAGGACCGGATAGCCAATGGTCTCGCGAATCTCGCGCGGATTCTCAACCACATCGACAAGCCGCCGCCACTCAATCAATCGTCGGAACCAAGGATTTCTCCGCGTTCCACCACCTAGATTGCTTGAGGGCGCCAAATGCTTGCAGATGAACCAAAGTCTTGTGTGCAGTGCAGCAGAATCATGGCTCGTAGGTCTGAGGCGGAGCCTCGCTAGTCCTTGCGCAAACACCTTGCCTTCATACTCCTGTGAAGGTAGCGTCACGCCGAATCCACCCATCACGCGGTTGGACGCCTCATCCTTGCTTTTCTCTCTAAATTTCTTGGGAATGGCGAACCGCGGCGGCATCTTATGCTTTCGTTCCAACAAAGATCCGC
Organism: Thiohalocapsa sp.; assembly: GCA_049670525.1. Taxonomy (GTDB): domain Bacteria; phylum Pseudomonadota; class Gammaproteobacteria; order Chromatiales; family Chromatiaceae; genus Thiohalocapsa. The sequence continues at coordinate 11,734 of JBATTL010000322.1, forward strand.
CGATTAGCCTGGTTCAAACACGTGAAAACGACGATTCTGACTGCTAGGGACGTTCGCACGATCGTCCACCGAGTGGGACTCGATGCCCTAATGGATGAGACTATCGCTCGGTTGACAGACGCGTTTGTCCTCTTTCATCCCGACAAGGTCGTCGTCCCCGAGCGAGATGGTTTCAAGTACGAATCCCCTCAGACGGGGCTCCTCGAATGGATGCCCGGTATGCGGGTGGGTGAGAGCGCGCACATCAAAGTGGTGGGTTACCATCCCGACAACGCTGAGCACCACGACTTGCCGACGATTCTCTCGACTTTGAGTATGTACGGCCTGCAAAACGGCCACCTGATAGGAGTGATGGACGCCACTTTCATCACCGCAGTGCGAACCGGGGCGGCGTCGGCGGTTGCCAGTCGGATTTTGGCCCCGCCCGAGTCCATCTCATTGGGATTGATCGGGTGCGGTACCCAGGCCGTCACTCAACTTCATGCCTTGTCGCGTGTGTTCCGATTCAAGGACCTTTACATCTACGATACCGATGCCGCTGCTACGCTGTCCTTCGAACGGCGCATCGCTTGCATGGGTTTGGATCAGCTTCGAATCCACCACATGCGCCCAAAGGATTTTATCAATAGGGTCGATATCCTTTGCACGGCTACATCAGTCGGTATTGGTGAGGGACCCGTTTTTCATGGAACATCACTAAGACCCCATATCCATATCAACGCAGTCGGCTCGGACTTTCCCGGCAAGATTGAGATTCCCCATGACCTACTTCGGAGCAGTCTCGTTTGTCCGGATTTCGAGGCCCAAGCCCTTCGAGAAGGAGAGTGTCAGCAATTGGCCGCGACCGAGATCGGCCCGGATCTTCACACGCTCGTGAAAGCCCAAGGGCGTTATGAATCCGAAAGATCGCGTCCAACCGTATTCGACTCGACCGGCTGGGCCCTTGAAGACATGGTCTGCATGGAGACGTTCATGGAATATGCGGCGGCATTCGAGATCGGAAGTTTCCTTGATCTGGAAACTATTTCTTCGGATTGCCGGAATCCTTATCAGTTCCTTTTTGATCAGCCCTCAACAACCACAGCTGCCAGCATTGACGATGGTCTGAAGCGCGCCATTTAGCGCGGTGTAGAACCTCACAGACCGGTGATGATTCCGCCGAAGATCGCGGTATCCAAGTATATCGGGATAGGAATGGATAGTGGTCCGCTTTACCGTCCGGTTGCGCCACTTGAGACTTGATCCATGCCAGGATAACCAATTCTGGATGAACGGTTACTTTGCGGATACGGCTAAGTTGCATGCAGATCTGATCTGGGCTTACGGCAAGGGCCAAAACAAACGCAACCAGCTTTAAAATTGGGTAGGCTGACGTTCTGAGGAAACGCTGATCGATCGGCCATCCATCGACCGCACGGGCAAAGCGATAAACCAGTGTTTCCCTAAATGTTCTGAGTCAACGTTGAGGGCAGATTGGCCTTGCGTCCTATGGGAGCAAGGCAGATTCATTCCCTTCCAACGAAGAAACCAAAGCCCCCTATCGAAGGGGGAGAATTTTGCTCCCCCGATTATAAGGAACAGCATCATGGATTTCGCCTGGTCAGACGAACAGAAGGCCGCATTTGACGCAAGCGTTGCTTTCGCGCGGGATCAACTTGAGGATGACCTGCTGCAACGTGATGCGGATGGAATCTTCGGCGGCGATCTCTGGTGCAAGTGCGCGGAGTTCGGAGTTCTCGGGTGGTGTGTGCCTGCGGAGTATGGGGGAGTTGGACTGGACTTGGTGACGACCATACGCATGTTCGAAGGCATTGGATATGGCTGTCGCGACAATGCCTTAACCCTCGGCCTGAACGGCCAAGTCTGGAGCGTTCAGATTCCCTTGCTTGAATTCGGTGATGAAGATCAAAAACAGCGTTATTTGCCGGGCCTTTGCTCAGGAGAAATTATTGCAGCCCACGGCATGACCGAAGCCGAGAGCGGCTCAGATGCCTACAGCCTTCAAACGAGCGCCAAAAAGGTAGACGGCGGTTATCTGCTCAATGGGAAAAAGAGCTACATAGGGCTAGCCCCGATCGCCGGCATCAGCCTAATTTTCGCGCGCACGAATCCAGATGGGGGTCAATGGGGTATCTCAGCTTTCATCGTAGAAAGCCAGTTCGACGGGTACCATGCCGAAGCGCCAAGGTCCAAGATGGGGCTACGCACCAATCCGCTTGGTGACATCCATTTGGAGGACTGCTTCGTACCGACGAGAAACCGACTCGGACCTGAGGGCGGCGGCGCCAATGTCTTCCACCATTCAATGGACTGGGAGCGGAGTTTTATTTTCACGAGCCACGTTGGTTCGATGGCTCGACAACTTGACGACTGCGTGACGTACGCGCGGAAACGGCAACAATTCGGCAAGGACATCGGGAAATTTCAATCCGTATCCAACCGGCTTGCAGATATGAAACTGCGGCTCGAGACGTCCCGTCTGCTTCTTTACCAGGCAGCTTGGCTGAAGAATCAGGGGAGGCACGCGGCGCTGGAAGCAGCAATGACGAAGCTGCATTTAGGGGAGGCGTTCGCCGCAAACAGCCTGGACGCCATGCGCATTTTCGGCGCGCGCGGTTACATGAGCGAATTCGAAGTCGAGAGGGATTTGCGAGACGCTCTAGGCGGCGTCATTTACTCCGGAACTTCAGATATCCAGCGCAACGTCATTGCTGGGTGGCTCGGGCTCTAAGTTGACGTATCTGCTGCATCACGCTATCGACGTCTCAGCTGAGCGGTTTCCAGACCGGGCAGCATTTCGGTTTCTCGACCAAACGCTGACCTACGCCGAGCTCGTAGCAAAAGCCAATAGCTTGGCTTGGATGCTATCGAACGAGGGAGTGAAGCGCGGGGACAGGGTCGGTATCTTTCTCAACAAGTCGCTGGAATCGGCAGTCGCGATCTACGGGATCATGAAGGCCGGAGCGGCTTACGTACCACTCGATCCCGGTGCTCCCTCCGCCCGATTGGCGAGAACCCTTCGCCATTGTGGAATCCGTTATCTGGTTACGCATCCTCCCAAGGAGCGCGACCTTCGCACATTGGTCGAAGAGGAAACGCCGCTCCTGTGCCTGATCGGCCTCGGCACCGAGCTGCCGCCTGGCATGAGGTCGATAGGCTGGGACGAGCTTGCAGGATACCCTGCAGATCGGGCTCCTGAGACAGGTGTGATGGAGCAGGACCTGGCATACATCATGTATACCTCCGGCTCCACAGGCGCGCCGAAGGGGATCATACATACACATGCAAGCGGGCTCAGCTATGCCCGAATGTCGGCAAAGACTTATGGAATCTCGCATCGAGATCGGTTGAGCAACCATTCGCCACTCCACTTTGATATGTCGACACTGGATTACTTCACTGGACCGCTTCAGGGGGCGGCGACCCTGATCATTCCAGAGGCCTACACCAAGCTTCCGGCGAGTCTTTCGAAGCTTCTCGAAGACGAAAGCGTAACGATTTGGTACTCGGTTCCGTTTGCGCTGATCCAGCTTCTCCTGCGTGGCTTGGTCGAAAACCGGGACCTGGGATCGCTGCGATGGATTCTGTTCGGTGGGGAGCCGTTCCCGCCCAAGCACCTTCACGCGCTGAGACATCTCTGGCCGCACGCTCGATTCAGCAATGTCTACGGTCCGGCGGAAGTGAATCAGTGTACCTTTTTCAACATTCCGAATGACGAGCCGGAAGGCGACAAGCAGATACCCATTGGACGGATCTGGCCGAATGCGGAGGGTTTGGTTGTCAATGAGCACGACCTCCCGGTACCGCGGGGAGAGCCTGGGGAGCTACTCGTCCGTACACCCACGATGATGCGGGGCTATTGGGATCAGCCGGAGCTGAATGAGCG
>JBATTL010000323.1:0-1518 GCA_049670525.1 Thiohalocapsa sp.
CATCGCCAACGCCACCGCGCGCGTCATCACCTACGCTCCACGCATCGCTGGCGCGGAGATCTATCCCGACAGCACCTGGACCATGGGCTTCGCCAATAAGAACACGACCTTCGAGACTGACGGCGCGATGGGGCTCGACGCCCGCGTCCTGTTCTACTTCAACGCTGGCGGCGTAACGCCCGCCATGGCGGTGACGCGCGCGGGGGCCGGGTCGGACTATGCGCTCGGCTTTCTCGACGCCGACAAGAAGCCCTTCGACGGCTCCAAGACCTACCGCCTGCACCTGCCGCCTGACGTGCCGGTGAACGATTTCTGGGCCGTTACGCTCTACGACACCCAGACGCGCTCGCAGCTTCAGACCAGTCAGCAGTTCCCAACGGTTGGAAGCCAGACCAAGGGGATGACGAAGAACGCGGACGGCTCGTACGACGTCTATTTTGCGCCGGAAGCGCCCGAAGGCAGGGAAGGCAACTGGCTCCAGACTTTACCGGGGAAGAGCTGGTTCACCATCCTGCGCATGTACGGGCCACTCGAGGCCTGGATCGACAAGACCTGGCGTCCGAGCGAGATCGAGCTGGTCGACTGACCGAGCCCGCGCCGGCTCCGGCGGGTTCAACTCGCCCGTGCCGACCGGTTGTTGATACGCACGCAGTTCGCGCCTACGCAATGATGCACTCGTCCTTGACTGGGCATCCCCAGCATGCAGCAAGTGATAGAACCGATGAAACAGCGATTGAATGCAAGGCAGTTGCTAACCAGGGCATCCGCGGTCGGATTGCTCGTCTGCGCACCGGCCATGGCCGAGATGAGCGCCACCGACCTGGCGAAGCTGGCGCAGAATCCGGTCGGCAACCTGATCAGCGTACCTTTTCAGAACAACACCAATCTCAACTACGGGCCGGAAGGGGGCACGCAGAACATCCTCAACATCCAGCCGGTGATCCCGATCTCGATCAACAAGGACTGGAACATCATCACCCGCACCATCGTTCCGGTAGTCTGGTTGCCCTCGCTGGGGCCGGACATGGGCAGCACGAGCGGCATCGGGGACACCGTGTTCACGGCCTTCCTGTCTCCGGCCAAGCCCGGTAAATGGATCTGGGGCGCCGGCCCGGTCGTGCAGCTACCGACCAATACCAGCGACGAACTGGGCAACGGCAACTGGGGGCTCGGTCCTTCGTTCGTGTTGTTGCACATCGAGCACGGCAACCCCTGGGTCTACGGTGCATTGGTGAACAACATCTGGTCGGTGACCAACGACAAGCAGGGCGGTTACTACAACAACGGACTGATCCAGCCTTTCCTCAACTACAACTTCAAGGGCGGCTTGTATCTGACCTCGGCGCCGATCATTACGGCCGATTGGACCGCCGACGGCGACAACCGCTGGACCATCCCCGTTGGCGGCGGCGTCGGCAAGATCTTCCACTTTGGCAAGCTGCCGGTGAATACGCAGCTCTCCGCCTACTACAACGCCGTGACCCCGGACTTCGGCGCCGACTGGCAGATCCGCGCGCA
>JBATTL010000324.1:0-13219 GCA_049670525.1 Thiohalocapsa sp.
GTCGGAAGTCGTGTCGATACTGATGATCGGCGGCGCGTCGAGCGTCGCGTCGCGGATCAGCGCGATGGCATCGATGACTCGTCGTCGTTGTTCCTCGGCGGGCACCGGGGCTGCACCGGGTCGGGTGGACTCGCCGCCGACGTCGATGATATCCGCGCCCTGGCGCAGCATCTCCAGTGCACGCGATACGGCAGCCGGCGCTGAGTCATGGCATCCGCCGTCCGAGAAGCTGTCCGGCGTCAAATTCAGAATGCCCATGATCAACGGACGCGACCTATGACGCAGAATCGTCGTGGCGTGATCCCGGCGGAGACCGCGGCGCGAGACGCCCTGCATCAGATGGTGCCCATCAATCGAAACAGATCTGACAGGCTGCGTCACCCCGCCTCACCAACCGCTCGAAGCCGTCAGGCTCGGTGCCGGACAACAACCAAACCGGGCAGCCGCAGGCGCTTCCATAGCAATGGAATGCAGAATCGAGCAGATCGCTGCAGTGGCGTGCGTGCAGGGGTGCATCCGGAACCGTCGAAGACTTGACCAACGCAAGCCCTTCGGCGCCGATTCGTCGGGCCAGAATGGCCGCGAGGCTATCGGAGGTGACGTTCCAGGAATGGGGTAGACCAGCGTCATTCAGCAATTCCGCGGAGGGAAACCACACAGCTTGACGCCGTCCCTCAGGGGAAATGTCGAACCGGGACGAATCCGACACTGGCGCCAGGTCAGGACGCAGCCCACAGAGCAAATGCGCCGTCTGTTCCATACCCAGAATCGCCATGCGATGGGCGGTCCGATCATCAAACGCCCAGCGGCTTTGGGCATCGCGCACCGCATCTGCAAAGCCGCCACCGCCGGGACAAATGATCAGTGGTGTCAGGCTGTCCGCCAATGCGTTGACCCATACCCGTAACGCACGTGCGGCATCGAGACTGCCACCGAGCTTAACCACCCACATCGGCGAGTGCCTGGGGCTCCAACAGACGCAACATGGCCCAGGCCTTGTCGAAGGTCTCTTGGTACTCCGCATCGGCGTCCGAGTCGTGGACGATACCGCCACCTGCCCAGCAGCGGATGACGCCGTCGCTGTGCACCAGCGTGCGGATAGCGATATTACTGTCCATGGCGCCGTCGAATCCGAGATAGCCGATGCTGCCGCAGTAGACGCCACGGCGGTGCGGCTCAACCTCTTCGATGATCTCCATAGAGCGGATCTTTGGAGCACCGGTGATTGAGCCGCCCGGAAAACAGGCCCGCAGCAGACTCGTCGCGTCCTCACCGGATCGTAGACTTCCGGTGACGGTGCTGACCAGATGATGCACCGTCGCAAAGCTTTCGACCGCGCACAGTTTCGGAACCCTGACACTGCCGGTTCGGCAGACGCGCCCGATGTCGTTGCGCAGAAGGTCCACGATCATGACATTCTCGGCGTGATCCTTAGCACTCTGGGACAGCTCCATGGCCAGAACTGAGTCCGACTCCGGACAACCGCCACGAGCACGCGTCCCCTTGATGGGCTTGGTCGCGACTTCGCCTTCGCGCAGCTGTAAGAAACGCTCCGGCGATGAACTGAGCACCCGGGCATAGGGTGTGCCGAGATAGGCGGAGAATGGGGCCGGATTCAGGCGTCTCAGTTCCCGAAATCCCTGCCACGGGTCACCGCTCGCCGGTGCGGCGAACCGCTGCGCCAGATTGACCTGATAGCAGTCGCCGTTGCGGATATAGCGCTTGATGCGGTCAAAGGCGGCGCCGTACTGGGTGCGGGTCATATTGGCTCGAGCAGCCCGCCGCACGCGGAAGCCGCGAGGCTTTGGGTGGGGTGGCGGCCTGCTGAGCAATCGACCGAGATACTCCCAGCGCCCGGCAGTGCCTGGATCGCGACCGGCGCTGACCAGGCGAGTTCGCCGCTCGGCATGGTCCACCACCAGCGCCCAGTCATAGAGGCCAACCGCCATGTCCGGGATCTGCTCGGCGTCCTCGGCCAGCTCGGGCAGACGCTCGATGCGCCGTCCCAGGTCATAACCGAACCAGCCGATGGCGCCACCACAGAAGGGCAGCCCGGGAATGGGCGGGCGGTCAATGGCAATCTGCTCACGCACCAGGGCGAATGGATCGTCCTGAGACAGCGCGCAATGATCTGGACCGCGGATCTCCGTCAGACCGCCCCTCGTGACCAGCGTGACGAATGGGTCCGCCGCAAGGATGTCGTAGCGGCCCTGTTCGGTCAGCGGTCGTCCACTGTCGAGAAAAACGGCCCAAGGCCGGTCCGCCAGATGCTCGAACAGCATTGCGCTGTCAGGATGATAGGGAAGCTCAGTCGCGATCTGCATGATGGATTCCGTCGACCCCATTTGCTCCCGCCGCCAGCAGGGCGACGGCCGCCGCCGGCGCGCATTCTGCCGCATCCTCGACCGCGCAGGCCTCGTCTCCATGGACCAAATCCGATAGCGTTAGGTAGGGTCGTCCGATGCGCGCCGCCGCTTGCTCGACCAGGAACCGGCCAACACCGACGCCCACCAGCGGTGCATCGTCGGTCAGATCCAGGGAACACTGGCGTGCCAGGGCGTCACCCAACTGCCCCAACTGACAGTCACGCAAATAGCGGGCGAGCTGGCGCCAGACGGCGGGCTCCTGGCGGCAGGCATCTTCGCCAACCATGCGCGCCAGGCGCGCCGCGCTGTCCTTTTCCGTCTTGCCGCGGCCATCCGCGGTATCGCCCAGGTCAGCCTGCTCTGCGAGCTCTCCGGTCAGACGGTAGACATCCGCGGTCGTCGCAAAGTGCTCTGCCGTCAGTCCGATCCAATCACCGCCCAGAGGCACGCGCGTGGTCAACGCCATCACTGGCGTACGGACGACGCCCGTGTAGATAAGCTCCTGCAACGCGAGCCGCTCGCGATCCGAGTAGCCGCGGGCGCGGACGCGTCCGTCGACGATGGGGACCAGGTCCGTGGTCGTACTGCCGATGTCGACCAACAATGCCTGATCCAGACTTCGAGCAACCAGACTGGCCGTCGCGAACCAATTCGCGGATGCGATCCGTGCCCAGTGTTCCCTCGCCAAACTCGGCGCCACGAAACCTTCAGGGCCCGCAAAAACGCGCACGCTCCCGACAGGCAGGCTCGCCGCCATCCGGCTGCTTAGGGCTTCGACTCCACGTGCGCGGTCATCGAACAGATCCACGAGTTCACCGGTCATGGTGATACGGTGTGCCACGGTCCCTTCCGGCAAGGTTGCAACGACCTCAGCGATCGCCCGATCCAGATGATCCAGGCCCTGCCACAGCGGCGTGTAATAGGTTCCGACCCGCTGCAGCCCACCTCGGTCGTCGGCAAGCGCAAACTTCAGATGGGCTCCGCCGACGTCCCAGCCGCAGATCCAGTGCTCAGGCAACATGGCATTGCTCCAGATCCACGTCGACCCGCCGCGGCCGCCTGTCCTGCCGGGGAGTGATCAAGTGGGAATGCAATAGATCCACCACCATCACCGCTACATTCGTACTCAAGGATTGACTGAGCCCGATGTAGGACGTGGTCAAACGCGGGTTGACCTCCAAGACGACCGGACCCTCGGCAGTGATGGCAAGATCGATACCCACATAGCCCCAGAGACCAGGCACCGCCTCAACCACGGCGCGGCCCAGTTGCTCATAGACAGCGCGCTCGCCGCCGAGACCATTGACCTCGCAACCCAGTAGGATGAACTGATCGTCGTTCAACATGATGCGTTGCACGTTGCATCCGAGCAGTTGCACCTGTCCTGCTCCTACCAGAAGCGACAGGCTGGCGGCCTGCCCATTGAGATAGGGTTGCAGCACCCAGTCCTCGAACTGCGGCAGGTCCGCAACCGCCTCGGCCAGCATGCGTCGGTTTCGGATCAGCCGAGCACCCATGCAGCCAACGCTGCGATCCGGTTTCAACACCCAGCAGCCCTCACCTTCAGGCGTCAGTTCCAAGGGACGCCAGGTCGGGACCACGGGGATGCCGTGCTCGCCAAGCCGCCGGGAAGTTGCCAGCTTGCTGCCGGCGATGTGAACGCCTTCCGCCCGACTCGTCAGCAACTGGCGACCCGCCATCTCAACCCATCCGCTCAGCAATTCGAGCACGCCCTCCGTCTCGGGCGCGATGGGCCAAACCGCATCCGCGCTGGCGACCTCATCGGACCAGACGCGCAGCAATTCGTCGCGATTGGAGATCGGACGTACACCGATGTCGAGCCCGAGTCTCGGCAGACGTGTGTCGCGGGTGGTTCGCACTTCCACATCCGCGACTGCAAGCAAGTCGCGAATCAGGGCCTTGAGCATCAGGTCGCCCTCACGGGCGAGCTCCGATACCATCGGCTCGTCGGTGTAACCACCACCAGTAATGTACTCGAACACGAAGATCCGCATGGCACTTGCCTTGAAGCTGATACCCGTTATCGACCTCATGAACGGATTGGTCGTCCGCGCCCGCGGTGGCCGCCGTCATCGCTACCAAGCCCTGGTGAGTCCGATCTGCCCAGGATCGGACCCAGTCGCCCTCGCCGGGCACTTCCAGGACGCCTTCGGCACCGAAACCCTCTACATCGCAGACCTCGATGCCATCATGGCTCAGGGAGATAACCGCCCTACCCTCGACCGCATCGCCGACGCATATCCGCGTATTCGACTTTGGATCGACGCCGGCCTCGGCTCCCGGGCCGCGCTGTCTGACTTTGCACGGCATTGTCCCGGACGCCCGGTCATCGGCTCCGAGACCCTGACCGACCACGCATTGCCCGGCCTATTCCCGGACGCGGTCCTGTCCCTGGACTATCAGGGTCCCAAACTACTCGGACCCGAAGCGTCACTATTGACCGCGAACCCGTCGCCACGCGACCTGATCCTCATGTCACTGCATCGGGTCGGCAAAGACCTTGGCCCCGACCTGGACCTGTTATCCGAGCTCAGGCGCCGGCTGCCAGGTTGCGCATACTATGTCGCGGGCGGCGTCCGCGACGACGCTGACATCGCACGGCTCAAGATGTGCGGGGCGGCCGGCGTCCTATTATCCAGCGCACTGCACGACGGTCGCATCAATCCGATGTACAGAACCACTCCGGCACTGTCGCATTGAGCCTCATCGGTCATGATTGTGACCAGGCCCGTTCGGTCTCGCTTGACTGAGCCGAGCCAAGCAAAGCTGGATTGGGCTGGGCTCATGGTCCCAATTGACGTCATCGGAAAACGCTGGTCCCGGATACCGGCAGTATCGCGCGCCCGAGAACTGACCAAACTCGGCCCGCACTTTCAAACGCACAGACCGACCCTGCGCAATCGCGGTATCGGGATTGCGCCGAGCACACGGCGTCTGCTCTCAACGTCGAGATGGTCCAACGGATGAAGCAGCGCATCGCTGCCGTTGGCCAGATGCTCTGCCAGGGTGGGCCCGCGGTAGTCGCACCAAGACTGCGTCGTCTCATACAGGCGCAAACCCGTCATACCCGGCAGATAATCGATCAGCTGCTCCCAGACGAAAACACAAAGCATTTCAGTGCTTGAGCGCCAGGCCAGTTCGGTCGCGGCGTAATTGAGCGTGTGGTGATCGAAGCGCTCGACGACGCGGCGGTTGACCACACGCTTCAGGTAACCGTAGTCGACCACACAACCCGTCACCGGATCGACCCGCCCCGACACCTGTACTTGCAGTAAGTAGCGTCCTCCATGCAGGTTGGAGCGTTTGGCGGGATGATCCGTGATGAAGTGCGCGGAGTCGAAAATCAGCTCCTTGGTCACCGTCGCCACGGGGGTGTCGCAGTGGAAACGCTGCCAGACGCCAGGCATGGTCTGAAGACGTGCACGCACCAGCGCGAGTAGGGCCGTGGCATCGGCAGTCGTGCGGGTACGCAGCAATCCCCCGCCCGGATGTTCGGCGTAGTCAAGCACGACGCAGTCGATGCCATGCTCCCGCCACAACTGTTGTCGGACGCCGTCGCCTTCGATGGCATCGGCGAAGGGTAACAAGAGGTAGCCACCCTGCAATTCGGCCACGTGACCGAGGTGGACAGCCAGAGCATCGAGAAATGGCGGTGGCGGCTCCGGCACTGCGAGAAGGCCCGTATCGGGCCGGAAGTTGGCAACCGGCGCCCGCAGCCAACTCCGCGCGACGACGCGATGCGCATCGCCGTCATAGTCGTAGGCCTGGACGAAGCGGAAATCGAAGTCCGCCAGACATTCCAGGTCCCACAGGAGCAGCTCCAGCCGGCGAATCTCGCCTGGGATCAAAAACTCCTCACTGTCCTCCCGAATCAGTCCCGCCCACGCCCAGCGCAGACCCTGCAGCGTGGCCCGCGCCGTCTCACTGGGCGTGGCGCTCTTCGCGGACGTCGGCGCCGCTTCGAACCGACTGCCGATCTGATCCGGTGGAAGCAGGAGTTCGAGTGGCATGTGGTGACGAAGGGCGCACTCGTGCAGGGTCAGCCCGCTACATTCGAGCAAATGCTCATTCTCGAGCGAGGCCAGTGTTCCATTGCAATAAAGACAACGCATGACGCGCCTCACGATCATCTCGACGCCAATGACGGAAATCGCGCTTACTCGTGCCGTCTTCCGCAAGGGGAAGGCCGCGCGTCACATGCCACTCATTGCCGCCAGTTCGATGTTCCGTCGCCGAGCAGTCCATTGTCGGGACGCTGAAGTACGCACGACGCGCGTGTGACGCCCGCCGCTGCCGGAGCCAAGAGGTCAGTCGCCGGACGGGCATCGTGGCTTCGAGTCAATGCGGCCTAAGTACTTTGCCGTAGGCCGCGGGTTGGTGCTTAGTCGTGGGCGGCGAAGGGATGGCCCTGCTTGGCCTTGTTGGCTACGACATCCGCCGGTTTCGGCTCACCGGCAACAGCGCGCTTGATCGACTCCTTGGTCGCTTCGTAGTTGTAGTCTTGAATCTTGGCATCGTCTCTGGCCTCCCAGTGGATGAAGACACCGACACAGATAAACACGTCGTCGGCCTCTGCCATCGGGATCGTGCCGTCCTCGACGCAATCGGCGACTGCCATGGCCACGCCACGTTGCGCCGGGCCGAACATCTGAACCGCCTGCGTGGCGCCCTTGATCGTCACCTTGTTGAACATCATCGTGTTCGGCTTGCAGGGCAGGTTCGGCGCAACTACGGCGAGCAGGCTCGTGAAGCCGTCCTTGTTATTGACAAGCCCGTTGCAGAACGCGGTTTCGACCGCAGACCCGCGGGGACCCATCATTAGATCGATATGTGCAACCTCGTTGCCGTCGCCAACCAGGGATTCGCCAACCATTGTCTTGTTAATTACAGCCATCTTAGGATTCTCCCAACAGTAAGGTCGAGACAAGCGGTGCCCCGCTGGACGCGAGACGAAGATGCCGCCATGTAGTCCGGCGAGGAATGCCGGTATTGAAAACGGCCGCGCGGAGCAGCCGGTCGAGGAAGACGGTCGCGACGGTCAAATCCGCCGTGGTGCCCGGATTAATCCCGGCCTGTTTGAGTCGCTGGTCGAACGCGAGCAAGCGATCGGTCACCTCTCCGTTCGATGCTGAGCGCCAGGCCACGTAGACGGCCGCACCAACCTGCTGAAGATTGGAGGCTGCGTCCGTACCGTGTTTGCGGGCGACGTGACTGTCCGGGTAACGCGACAAAAGATGGAGATAAAGATCGAGCACACCGGCCCCAACCTCCCGATCGGCTGGACGAACCGCTCGGAATCGCGGTAATGCATCGCCGAAGAGGTCGGCGAAGCCGCTCGCATACTGGCCCGCGATACGGTCGCGGTTCGCGGCGACGGCCATCGCATCGCGCAACGGTACCTGTGCCCTGGCCGCGACGTCGTGCCGATCGGCATCACCGAGTCCGCCCGGCCGTGCGAGCCGGATCGCCGCGAATACCTCTTCCGCATCATCGATATCCGCTTCTTCCAATACCCGGCACAAGACCACTCGCAGATCATCACCTGGCCGCGCCGACAAGGCCGCCTGGGCCAAGGGGGCGCACAGCAGCACGATGCCGAGATTGGTGTTAACCCCGACCGCAGCCCGTGTCGCTGCAACGGCGCGATGAATGCGCTGGCCCAATTTCAAACGCGGATCGGACATCGCATCTGCACTGGCCGATGCACTGCGGAAAAAATCATCGCTGGTCATACCGTGACCAGCCGAGGCTTCGGAGACATTTCCCGGCTTCATCGCCTTGACGTCGAGTCGGCACGCGGCGACATAGGCGTCCTGGATCTGTGCGGGGCTGACCCCGACCTGCGTGTTCATTAGGCCTCCAACGACCGGTGCGGTTGCAGACGACGCAGCAGGTCGTCCGCAAGCAGTGCAGCAATATCCGCGCCGCAAACGCCCTGCAGCCCACGCCAAGCGGGAATGCTATTGATTTCGATTACCCACCACCGCCCATCGCGGTCGTGCATCAGATCAACGCCCGCGTAATCCATACCTAGAATCGCAGCCGCACCCTGAGCGAGACGGTGTGAATCACCCTCTGCAACCCCTGCATGACACTGTCCTCCTTGGGCGACGTTGGTCAGCCAGGCGTGATTGCTGCGCCGCATGGTTGCGACAACCTGTCCGCCGATGACAAACAGTCGCCAGTCCGACGCGCCCGTCTCCGCGGTTTCGATAAACCGCTGCAGATACCAGACCCCGTTCGTGGTATCGACTCTGGGAAGCTCGTCGACCCCGGCGATGCGCACCAGCCCGTCTCCTTGAGAACCAAACAGTGGTTTGCAGACCAGCGCATGTCCCAACGCCGTCTCCGATTCAACCCAGACGCGGGCTTCATCCGGATCGGCTGTAATCAGAGTCGGCGGTGTGGGTAGATTTGCCTGGGCCATTAGAAAACTGGTCAGGCTCTTGTCGACCGAGCGTTCGATGGCGCGCGCACTGTTATAGACCAGGATCTGCATCGCCTCGAGCGCATGCAGCACATCGAGTCGGAATACGACCTCCTCGAGCGTCCCGCCAGTGATGCCACGCACAAAGACGCCATCGGGAAGATCCTCACCAAACCAGGGAAGATGCAGTCGCGCAGTCCCTGTCTGTAACTCGATGGCGCAATCACGCAAGGACAAGCAGACAGCTTCGGCGCCACGGACCGCGAAGGCTTGGCGAAGCCGGGCACCATGCCAGCCGGGCTGATCCGTAAAGATAGCAATACGCATCAATTTAGGCCGCGAAGTCGGTACCAAAGGATTTCGCGAGTAACTCGGCGTCGATCGCGCCGGCACGGAAGCTGTTGCCCGACTCCATCGCGGTGACCGTGACGCGTGCCGGGCTGAACAACATGAGATCTACCTTGAAGAAATCATGGTTGTAAGACTGAAAGACCTCAGCGAACGGACGTCCGTAGTCGCGGGACGCGCCGCTCGGCAGCGCTTTGCACAGTGCCTCCGCCTCTGCATCCGGGCCGGCGACATAAAGCACGACACTGCCGCCGTAGAGCACCGCATCATTGGTACGCCCCATGGCGTTGAGAAAGTCCGGCGCTGGCGGCGGCAGCGGCGCGCTGCCACTGCCGTCAATGACCCGCTCCAGCGGGAAGTGCAGTTCATGGGCCTTGTGCAATGCCACCTCAAGCACCCTGGACACGACCTGCACGGTACCGGCGAGACTGTGGGTCGGCGTCAGCACCAAGGTCAGGCGGTCCGCATCGACGCCGCAGGCAACCGCAACCTTGTCGGCAATTTCGACCGGCGGCAGCTTGTCGACCTCCAACACGAGGTAAGCACTGTCGTGCTGATCGGCGACTCCCAACTCCTCGTAGAGTGCCTTTTCCTTTCGCGCCAAGGCCCGAGCCGGCCCGGATCCCAAGGCGTGAAACGCCCCCTTTCCCTCGCCGTGGGACAGACTCCAGCCGGCATATTGGCTACCCAGGCAGGCCACCACAGGGTCAGTCGTGTGCACCTGAAGCGAGACGGGCCAGTCAGCGACGGGGCCGGCACCGGCGATGGAAACCCGGCCGAGACCGCCGAGGCAGATCTCAGCAATCAGGCGACCCGCTTCGAGTCCTCCGAAGCAGTGAATACCGGCATCGATGACGCAAGTACCGTTGGACAGGCGGTCGACCCCAATGTGGAGCACACCCGCGTCGTCGAGCAACGTCTGGACAATCGTGCCTGCGCGGCGGTTGAGACCGCACCCGCGAATGGATTCGGCTTCGATCGGATCGGTCATGCAGCGCCTACACTCGGAACTTGAAAGGATTGGTGGATCGCGGTGGCACGGTCTGCGAGGAGTCGTTCGACCTCAGCCTCATTGGTACCTTCCGCGTGCACGGTGCAAAGCGGTTCGCCGGCACCGACATCGGCGCCGAAGGCCGGCAAATCTTTGCACCAGGAGGGCCAATGTCCTGCGCGCCCACTGGCGGTGACCTCCGTCGAATGACTAGGAGCCTGTTCGAATGACACCCTGAGCGCGCGGCGCGCATAAACCACCCGATATCCGCGGATGACCTCGCCGGTATCGGTATCGGTATCCCAACGCAAGCGTCTGTCGAGCGACTGCAAGCGACCGTCGCAGGCATCCAGGTGACAGCGGATCGCTCCTCCGGGCAATAGCCACTCGTGCAATTCGAGCGTCGCGGTCGGACGCGCGTTGAGTTCCAAGAACAACGGCGCCGCGCCATTGTCCGGCAGGATCAGGTCGATCCCATTGATCCCGCGCAGACCCAGGCCTGCGGTCAGTGCATCAATCCAACCGGACGTTACGCTTTGCACACGAGGCGGCGGTGCACACCAGCGCAGGGCTCCGGCGAAGCTATAGCAACGTTTTCCGACCAGGCCGGCCAGCAGTCGGTTGTAGCCGATCACCACCGCGTCACGGGCGTCCGCCGCGAAGATGACCGAGACTACGCGCCCGTCGACCGCTTGCTGAAAGTAGGCGCCGGGCCTGGATGAGTGTCCGCCTGTGGCGGCGAAGACCGATTGACCGCCGCAGGATGCAGGATGTTTGAGCAGCCATCCCGCGGGTTTCGCCGGGTGGTCAAGCGAGACGGGCGGATGAGCGATACCGAGCCGGCCGAGCAATCCAAACAGGCGTTCCGGGTCAGCCAACAGACTGATCGTGTCCGGACAGTTACCGCGAATGCGATAGCTAGACGCCAGACCCCGCAGCAGGTCGGGGCGTCCGTCGAGGCCGCCGCCCACGATCAAATCGCTATTCAAACCCTCGTCATTGGCATTCATCGCCGCAGCGAACAGTGCATCCGCGTCGCAGCGGTTCACGCGAATCAGTTGGTCGCAGGCGGCAGCGGTGTCCAGATCAGCGAAACAGTCGATACCGGTGATCCGCCGCCCGAGGCCGCGCGACGACTGCGCGAGTGCGCGCACATCGATCCCCACCAATGTCAGACCGCTGGTGGCCTGGTCGCTCGTGTCCTGGTCGCCGGTGTCCTGTTCGCTGATGTCAGGCAAGCGCCCTCGCCTCCACGAAGGCCTGCTCGAAGTCCAGATACTCCGGTTTCTGCACGGAGAACATGCGTTTGAGCAACGCGCGTTGGGTGTGATACTTGACGTTGCCGACCGCCAGTGCACCGATACCCAATGCGCCGCCGGGCGTGCCCTCGATGAGCACCCCATCGTTCGTTACACTGACACCTTCGATCCCCTCGGGCGGCACCACATTGACATCGCAAGCCACGGCAAGCCGCTCTGCCGCCTCGAGATGGCGTCTGGCGAGAATCTGGACACCCGCCGCCGCCGCACCGAAAATCACCTCAACATCGGACATTATGCCCATGACGGCAGCATCACTGCTGCCATCGACACCGGTCAGATCTACCTGATGCCGCTGGGTGCACAATTCGGCCGCTGCCCGCGCCCGATCCGCGCCAGCGTGACTAACGATGGCGACCTTTGCTCCCGCGCGAGCCGCGAGGACAGCGCAGGTGGACCCCACCGGACCGGTGCCGCCGAACACAAGGGTGCGGCGACCGTCCAACGGCAAGTCGCGTGACGCCCGAAGGTGTTTCTCGGCGCAGGCGACCATGCCCGCCGCAGTCGTGAAGGCTCCGCTCGGGTCAGCGAACACCGGCACCTCAAAGGGCGGAACCATGGATCGTCGAGCTTCCTCCAGCATGTCCATCGCCAGGTGGATGTCCCGCCCGCCAATGAACAGTCCGGTATGCTTTACGCCCTTCGGGCCGCGCGAAAAGATGGCGTCCTGCGTAAAGGCCTGGACGTCGGCGACGCCGAGGCCAACGTAAGGGATACAGTGCTGCCAGCCTGCGTCGATGGCCATGTTGACGTCGAACGGACTCAGATTGGGCGCGGCGGTCAGCATGTGCAGGATAGTGGGCTTGGCGCTGCTCAAAAGACTTTCCTCAGAGATTCGGTGAACGGATAGGTATCGACCTGGCTGCCATGGTTACAGCCTTGCACGATCTTGAAACTCACCGGCGACAACTGCCCGACATGGCGTCTCAGGCGAGCGGCGAGTTCGATCGCCTGGGACTCGCTTTCGGTCAGCACGAAGCCCGTGGGGCCCCAAGAGCTCTGACCGACGCCCGGAAAGCCCTCGCCCTCAGCAACGGCCAGAGCGTCGGCGACCGCGGGACTGGTGAAACGGCCACCCTGAGCCGGTGCGAAGTGGTCGCCGACCGCGCGCTGCAGCTCGGCGATACCGCGCGCGAACGGATCGAGATCCTGCTCCGCCAACGCCGGCATGATCTGCATCAGCGCCAATCGGCACAGGTGCGCAGCAAGCTCCGCGGGAAACGGAGACAAGCGTCGAAAGGCATCCAGTTCGCCAGCCCCGTGCAAACCTTCGCCGCGCCGATCCAGCAACAACAGCACGCGCCATTGCTCAGGGAACGCCATGCGCGCGATGACGGGGGGCGCCAAGCTGTTCGCACCGCGGCCCCCGTCCATCAGGAAGCCACCCTGATCGAAACTGCCGACACCAATCCCCGAGCGCGCGCCGCGACCCATGGACTGCGCGAGATCACCGGTGGCCGCGCCAACGCCGTACAACCGGGCGTAGGCGGTCCCAACCGCCAGACACATCTGCGTACCTGAACCCAGTCCCAGATGACCTGGCGTCGCGGCGTCCAGCTCGACACGAGCGCCGCCGCGCAATCCGAGCATCCCCTGGGCTCGACGCGCGGAGCGTTCCGCACGTTGCGCATTCGGACCGGTCGCGGAGATCCCGGGCGCCGGGCGCACCCGTAGGCGGGTCGGGAAAGCGTCGATGGCAAGACCCAGACTGCCAAATCGGCGTCCCAATTCACCGGACAGGTCCAAG
>JBATTL010000325.1:0-1991 GCA_049670525.1 Thiohalocapsa sp.
GTCGAGCGCGGTGGCGCACTGGCGAGCTTGCGCGGCCGCGACACCGATCAGAATGTTGGCTACTCGACCTTGGGCTTCCGCGCCGCCACCACAACGCAGTGGGGCGGGACGATGGTCACGCCGCATCTCTCCGCCGCTTGGCAGCACGCCTTCAACGACGTGACGCCCGACGCGGCCCTCGCCTTTGCTTCGACCGGGATCGGCTTCAATGTGACCGGCGTGCCGCTGGCCGAAGACTCAGCCCTCATCGACGCCGGCCTCGACTTCGCGCTGGCCTCGAACCTGACAGCCGGCGTGTCCTAGTCCGGGCAATTTGGCGACGGTGTGCAGGACAACGCGGTCAAAGGCCGCTTCACCTGGCTGTTCTGATAACTGGGCGACGTCAGCTAATGGTGGTGGGTTCAAAGGGTGGCCGCAACACTTCAATCTTTGAGAAGAGATGGAGTGTTCAGGATGGGCTATCGCGGACGGATCTATTTCACAGAGAAGCAGAAGGCGGAGATTTGGGATCGTTGGCAGCGCGGGGAGTCGATGAACTCGATCGGGCGGATGTTCGATCGCAACTCGTCGTCGATTTATCCTTTATTGGCCAGGACCGGTGGTATCCGACCGCCTGAGCGGAAGCGGTCGCGCTTGGCGTTGAGGCTGTCCGAGCGCGAGGAGATTTCCAGAGGTCTGGGGGCGCAGCTGTCTCTTCGAACGATTGCCCGTCAGTTGCGACGTGCGCCGTCGACGATCAGCCGCGAGGTGCGTCGCAATAGTGGCCGCACAGGCTATCGTGCCGCGCGGTCGGACCAAGCGGCCTGGGAGCGGGCTCTCCGCCTGAAGCCCTGCAAGCTCGCTTGTCGCCCGGCGCTCTGCCGGACAGTATCGGTTAAGCTTGAGCGCAAGTGGTCGCCGCAGCAGATCGCGGGCTGGCTGAAGCGCGAGCATCCCGACGACGAGCACCGCCGCGTGTCCCATGAGACCATCTATCGGAGCTTGTTCATCCAGACGCGCGGCGTGCTGAAGAAAGAACTTCTGGCTCATCTGCGGGCGACCCGCGCGATCCGCCGCTCCCGGCACGCCAGCTTGAAGTGCGACGGGCTCGGCCAGATCAAGGACGCGATCTCAATCCGGGAACGGCCCGCTTCTGTGGAGGACCGCGCGATCCCGGGCCACTGGGAAGGCGACCTGATCGCAGGCTCCCGGAACAGCTATGTCGCAACCCTGGTCGAGCGCCGGTCGCGCTACGTGCTCCTCGCCAAGGTTGCAAATAAGGACACCGCCAGCGTCGTGGCCGCGCTCGTAAGACAAGTGCAGCACCTGCCGCGGGAACTGCGCAGGTCGCTGACCTGGGACCGGGGCAAGGAGCTCGCCGATCACCAACGCCTGACGCTAGCCACCGACCTAGAGGTGTACTTCTGCGATCCCCACAGCCCCTGGCAGCGCGGTACTAACGAGAACACCAACCGTCTTCTGCGCCAGTACTTCCCGAAGGGCACCGACCTGTCCGTGCATAGCCAGGCCAAGCTGAACGCCGTGGCGCGCGAGCTTAACGAGCGACCAAGAAAGACGTTGCAGTATCATTCACCAGCGGAGGAGTTCGCAGAGTGTGTTGCGGCCATCGGTTGAATCGGCAAACCAAAGCGGTCACTGAGCCGATCCTTTTAGAGATCCAAACATCTGTCCGGCCAGCGCGTTTCACGGGGACGGTCAGTGAGCCGGTGATGCCGGAGGATAAGGAACATAGCCAAGGCCGATGCGGTAATAAAAGCGGCTGACCGGAACACCTTTCCTGTCGACCTTGCGTTCTCGAACGGGTCCGAGGGTTTGGAATCGATGAGACAAACTCTCGGCCGCGATGTGACCCGTGCGCCGGCGGCTGACAAGCAAAATGTCGCGACCCTTCGCTGCCGCCGAGGAGAGCCAGCGGTCGTACATCAAGCTGTTTAATCCGAAGAGGCGACGCCCAGCAGTATGCGTGACGGAATTTTTGCCCGGATCGTAGA
>JBATTL010000326.1:0-5692 GCA_049670525.1 Thiohalocapsa sp.
GGCCTGGAGTCGGAAAATCAGGATTCGCAATCGATGAACACTGTGGTCGGGCCTTGCCTTTGTATGTCTGGTCTGCCGAACCTAGCCCGCTGTCGGTGGCCTAGCGGCCGGGGACCGCTTGGCCGAAGCCTGCCTCCAGGCGACGCGTGCCTGACGGGCGGGAGACTACCCGATCCGATCAGCCAGACCCACCGCGCCGAATCTCTCTGTTAAAACTTGCTGACGCGCTCAAGAAAGCCGGGGCTGTCGTATCCGACCTCATCCCAGAAGGCGCAGTTCGAATTGAGATCGGTCTTGCTCTCCGCCTTGAGATCAAGGATGAAGCGGGTCGGCGAAGCCGCGGTGAACTGCGCCCATTCCGGACGGCCGTCCGCGTTCGGGTCCTGGTGCTTCGCGAACCCTGTCCAATAACCGATCACCGAGCGACTCAGCCGCTGTTCATCGGGTTGCAGGACATGCCGCTGCGGCTCTGCCTGAATCTCGGCGGTGTCCGCGTTCGCGAAAACGAATGGCAGTTCCGCCGCATGGCAGACTGTTTTCGTCGCTGGCGCACAGAGCGCGATATCCGGCCAGATATTAAAGGACGGGGGTTGAGTGAACTGGTAGCCCCAGACCGGCGCCTCGGCTTGTGCCATCACGTGGCGGTTGGCGCAAGTGAACAGATAATCGGTAACGAGGTGCGACATGACAGTGGTGTTATCGCCAGCTTGTGGCCCGTAACGCGGGTGAGCCTTGATGCGCCTTGCCGTGTCGAGCGGGAACATCAGATCCAGCATCAACACGTACTCGAGCTTGAGCACGCGGGGTTTATTGCCGCCGAACCGCGTCTGCTGTGATACGGCGAAAATGATGCCCTCGTTGAGATTGGTACCGATGATCACCGGCTTGGTGATGGCACTGGCGCTGGGCTGAGCCGGCACCTGCTCGCCATCGATCACAGGAGCCCAGATCAGCTCGGTGGCGAAGCCCGAGAGGATCGAGACCATCGGGATGATGCCGGCGTCTTGGTGGGCGACCAGATGCTCGAACGGCTTGCCCCGCAGGCACCTGAGCCCCTCGCGCTCGCATCCGAGATCCGATTGCAGAATCGACGCGAAATGCGCTGCGAGATCGAGCGACTTATAGGGAATCCCGTAGGGGTTGCTTTCGATGATGGCCGCGTCGAAGAGCGGTTGGCTCGCTGGAGAAATCAGATGCAGCCCCACGGACATCGCGCCGGCGCTTTGACCGAACAACGTGACCTTATCGGGGTCGCCGCCGAATTGTGCGATGTTGTCCTGCACCCACTCCATGGCCAAGCGTTGATCCATCAGACCATAGTTGCCCTTCAGGTCATCAATGCCTGCCAGGAAACCAAGTGCCCCCAGGCGGTAGTTGAGCGTGACCACCAGCACGTCGCCCAGGGAAGCGAGATGGCGACCGTCGAAGAGGGGGTTACTGGTGTTGCCGCCCACAAACGAGCCGCCATAGAGGAAGACCATCACCGGCAACGGATCGGCGCTGGCAACTTGTTCGAGCGCAACCGGCGTCCAGATATTGAGACTGAGGCAGTCTTCGCTCAGATCCAGATGAACCCCCGGCTTGAGCGCTTGCGGGCAACTCGGTCCGAATCGCGTCGCCGGCCAGGGGTCAGCACCGGGGTCAACCGACGTCAGCTTCAAGGGTACAGGTGGCGCCCAACGATTGTGCTCCGAGGTCGATTCGCCATACGGGATCCCAAGGAAAGCGCTTATCCGGCGGCCTGGCCCGCCGTTCGCGTTGTTCGCAACCTCCTGCTTGAGTCCGCAGAGGATGCCGCTGCTCGTGCGTACAGCAGAGGTGGAACAGCTTTTCTCAACAGTAGCGGCGGTCTCACCGGAGTCTTCGCCCGCCGAAGGTGCTGCACCTGCGGCAAGCCCCAAGACCGAAAGAAGACAGAGGGTTGTTAGACAATGACGCATGATCGACTCCAGGATTAGGGACGAGAACGCTGAATGTGGCAGGCGACGCGCACGGCCGCAACACTCTCGATGGCCACGGACTTCTTCCCGTCCCATAACTGGCGCATTTGTAGTGAGTGAAACGAACGAAAAATGCCCACGCTAATGGGGTTGTAATGTATTAATCGTCCAATAAGTTCTCGCATTTCGATATAATGCCCGGATGAGTACGAGATCTGAATTGCGCATCCAAAAGCGCAAAGAGGTTGTCGGGGCGATTGTTGTGCGTAGGGAACCGCTACACCTGGTTGCCCGCGTCTATGCTATCCCGCAGCGCACGATTTTCGACTGGCTGTCGCTGTATCGTTCTGGTGGCTGGGATGCATTGAAAGAAGGCCGCCGCTGCGGGCGTCCGCGCAAGTTATCCGGCGAGGAGATGAAATGGATCTATCGTGTGGTGAAGCAGGGCAACCCACAGCAATTTCAGTTCGAGTTCTGCCTCTGGACGCTGAAGACATTGCGCACGTTGATCGAGCGTGAATTGGGCGTCAAGCTCAGCAAGAGTTCACTCGGCCGTCTGCTTGGGCACTTGGGGCTCAGTGCGCAACGACCGGTCTATCAGTCCTACCGCCAGGACTCACGCAAAGTTGACCAGTACCTTGCGGAAACCTTCCCGGCAGCGGCGGCTGACGCACGCAAGCGCGGCGCGCAGGTGTACTTCGCCGACGAGGCCTCTGTGCGAAGCGACGCACACCGCGGAACGACTTGGGGCAAGATCGGCGAAACGCCGATCGTGGAGAACAGTGGCGGACGCTTCAGGTTCAACCTCATCAGCGCCGTGTCCCCCCGCGGGGATATGCGCTTCAGTTTCATCGCCGAGCGTATGGACTCCAACCGCTTCATCGCGTTCTTGAAGAAACCGCGCAAAGATGCGGGCAAACCGATCCTGGCGGTCGTCGACAATGCACGCTACCACCACAGCAAAGAGACGCAACGCTTCATCAAAGCGCAGCAGGGCGAGATCACGCTGGCGTTCCTCCCGGCATGCACGCCGGCGTTCAATCCAGATGAACAAGTTTGGAATCACACGACGGCTCGCCTGGGCAACCGCTCGGTTCTCAGCAAAGATGATATGAAGCAGAACCTGCTGTCGATACTTCGATCAATTCAGAAGGCGCCAGCACTGATCAAGCGTTCCTTCCGCATGCGCGATACGAAGTACATCCTGGATTCACTCGCTTAAACTGCGAGTGCTTTTGGGAAGATCAATACACCATTGAGCGTTGAGTAGGCTCACCTGATAATCTCAATCCATGCTGAAAAAAGCTGAAGCATTGAATCTGTTGCGTAACCGCCGCGGACGTCTTCTAGGCGTTCGTCTGGCGCTATTGGCGTTGTTGCTGCAAATTATCGTGCCATTCAGCCAAGCTATTCCCGTCCCTTGGCAAATGCAAACCGGTATGTTGCTGGTCTGCATGAGTTCCGGTGGATTGCAAAGGCTCCCGCTATCTAGGCCAGGCGAAGAAACACAGCAACCGCCGCGCCATCTTCAGTGTCCCATCTGTCATTTGCAGGCCAGCTGCGGTGTTGGCTTAATTCCGCCTGTTGAATCCGGTCCAGCGTTCACTGGTAACCGGCTAGTCATCACAGCGTTAATTCCGGCACGTCCGTTACAACCCAACCTTCGGCATTCTCCGGCACAACCCCGCGCGCCACCTGTTCTTAGCTGAACTCGCGCTTTATCCGAAACATTTTAGCTCTCGCCCGCCTTGCGTTGAATTGTCCTTTCGCGGAGCGAGCCATCCTTTTATTTCTATGCGGAGCATTCCGAATAATGAACCATCGTTTATTGCTGTTGGTAATCCTGTCGTTGATCACTGCGAACGGATTCGCAGCAGAATTTACGGTCGGCAACCTGACCGTCAAAAACCCGTGGTCTAGGCCCACGCCACCGGTGGCGAATGCAGGCGCTGCTTATTTCATTTTGGATAATAGTCAGGGTCAGGATGACCGGTTGCTATCAGCCGAGGCGGACATCTCAGCGCGTGTCGAGCTACACACCCATCTGATGGACGGTGATGTAGTGATGATGCGCAAACTGGATACTGTCGAGGTGCCGGCTGAACTGACAGTGGCGTTCCAACCTGGTGGCTTGCATATCATGTTCATCGGCTTGGAGGGTCCGCTGGTGGAAGGCGAAACCTTTCCGCTCACGCTGAACTTCGAACAAGCCGGTGCAGTGACTGTGGAGGTGGCGATTGGCCAACAACCTGATGCGAAATAAACAACTGCTGATCATTGCCCTCGGCATCTTGATTATTGCAGCCGGCATTGGACTCGGTCGTTATTTTATGCCGACAGTTGAGTCTTCTAAACTTGAAATCAGCGGGTTTTATATCTCGCCGTCCCGCAAGGTTGAGAATTTCGATCTCACCAATCAGTCCGGTCAGCCCTTTACTCGCGCTGCGTTAAAGGATCGCTGGTCGTTGTTGTTTTTCGGGTACACCTTCTGCCCTGATGTATGCCCGACGACACTGGCCCAGCTCAATCAACTGCACAACCGCTTAGCGTCACAAGGTTTAGACGAGGATGTGACGGTATGGATGATTTCGGTCGATCCTGCTCGCGATACTGTGGAACGGCTCAAGGAGTACACCGCCTTTTTCAATCCCAAATTCGGCGGTGCTACCGGCGAGCGTGAAGAAATCGACAAGTTGGCCAAGCAGTTCGGCGTGTACTACAAAATTCATGATCCCGAACCGGGTGGAGATTACTACTTGGTCGATCACTCGTCTGCGGTCATTTTAATCAATCCGGACGCCCGTTTGCAGGCGGTGCTTACGGAAACCAGTTCAACGGATAACTTGGTCAAGGATTTCTTGGCTATTCAAAGTCGATACGATGACGGATAGGATATCCAAGCCACCCTGGGCGTCCAGGTGGGCTCGGGAGAGGACGATAGCGGGGGGTGGAATGCGTCGCCAACACCGAACAACGGGTCTGACGGGCGTTGGGCGCGGCGCGGGCGAGCGCGTTCCGGGGTGCTGGGGCTCGCATTTTCAGCGCAGCGCGCCGCCGTGAGACGAGGTGGGCCGAACCGTTTCCTGCTGGAGAGAGACGGCGGCTACCAGGAGACGCGCTGATCGAACTCGAAGTCGGGCTCGGGCTGTTTGAGGCAATCCCAGCCCGGAATCGGCTCCGGCACATCCTCCCAGGCGGGCGGTCCGCGTGCGGGTGTGATCGGCAGCGGACGCGGCGGCTCGCTAATGTGGTTGAGAATCTGCTCGACGGGCGCGGTCTCGGCGATGAACGCGATGATACGCATGTCCGCACCGCAGTTGGGACAGACCAGGGACAGGGATTCGAACAGCCGCGCCAGTAGCATGACCCAGAGATAGCGCGCCGGGGAGCGAGTCTTGGAGGCCGGCGTCGGAGGCGGCGAACTGACCGCGGTCGGTGGGTCTGTTGCATGCGCCACCTCACGCCCGAAGGCGATGGCAGCCGCACGCAGCGGCGCGTTGGGCGCGAGCACGCCGTTGAACCTCTCATAGCGCATTCAAATAAAAAATATTAATGGGTTCGGCGCCGCCCGGGCGGCGGGATCAGCGCCGCGAGATTGTCGATCAACTCCAGCGGCGTGAGCGTCAAGGACGTGGTGGCCTGTGGGGAGTCTTGCGTCCGCTTCTGGCCGTTATGTAGAGGTTGCATTTATGTAGAGTTGTCGCGCCAATGCCGGTGCTGCTGAGCATCGGCGCAATCGGGGCTCTACATAG
>JBATTL010000327.1:0-17621 GCA_049670525.1 Thiohalocapsa sp.
CCCTGATTCCTAGCGAGCGCCCTCTCGCGGTGTTCTTCGAACAGGGGGATTGCCATGCATGTGATGTGCTGCATGGTGAAGTCTTGCGCGAGCCAGCCATCGTCCGTCAGTTTTTCGAGTTCGACAGCGTTCAACTGGACATCTGGGCCGACACACCCGTGATTACACCATCCGGCGAGCGCACCACCGCGCGGGCGTGGGCCGCAGAGCTGGGTTTGTTTTATGCGCCGTCGGTGCTGTTTTTCGACGAGCAGGGCGAGGAACTGCTGCGTGTCGACTCCGTGGTCGGCTTCTACCGGCTTCGAAACGTGCTCAATTACATCGCCAGTAAGGCCTATGTCGCGGAGCCGGATTACCAACGCTGGCGGGTGTCGCGCGCCTTATGAGCGAACCGTTTCGAAACGTTACAGCGCTAGAGGTACTGTTTAAGCCGCCAAGCGGGGTGTCGGCCTCGGGGTTGCGGTGCTTCGCCTGGCCCTTGGCTCAGAGCGTTGGGACGCTCCGCGCCGACTTTCGATGCATCGTAGGCGGCTTCGGCCATTAGACCGGACCTCCCGCATTGAGGGGAGTTGCACGATCACTTGCCTCCTGGCTCCCAGGGTAGTCTCCCAATCGTGCGCTGGTCCAAGTAGCTGGATCATGAGTCCGGGGCGTTTGGGAAGCCCTTGAAGGGATTCATTGGGCGGATTCATTGAGTGGGGGGCACGACCTCGTTCAGCCAATCCCCGACGATTTCAACAAGTGCATCTTCCTGGCCGTCGAAGAAATGGTCCGCGCCCGGGGTCTGAACCTGAGATAGACCGAGTTGGCGGAAGCGGCCTCGCCCCGTTCGTTGGCACCGGAGACGACGGCTGCGAGGTCGTTTTGGCCGAAGAGGTCCAGCATTGGCCTCGAAAGCTCACCGATGAGTTCAGCGTTGTCGCGTCCCGCATGCAGACTGCCGCTGGCAAGACCGACTGCGACGAATGCGTCCGCGGACTGGGGGTGGGAAGCCAGATACGCGTTGGCCATGGTCGCGCCGAGGCTATGGCCTACGACGGCAATCCGCTCCGCGCCCTGTCCTTTAAGGTAGGCGATGGACGCGTCGAGTCGCGGCGCGACTTCGTCCATTAATGGAGCGTAGTCCCCGTCGTCCGCCTCGTTTGGCAATACCGGCATTTGGACCGACAGCGTGCTCCAGCCCCGGAGCGGCAGCCCCGTCCGCAGAGGATAGACCACCTGCGGCCAATTCGGATGAACGCCTATACCGTGAGCGATTACCGCGGCGCGTCCGGTGTCGTCGTTGGCCTCAGTGTACAGGCCGAGGACATCGCGACCACCCGCGTCGAGATCGACCGCGTCCCCGTCCATCAGGCTGTCGACGATCTGATCCCGCCATCTTTGTTCCTTGCCAAGATCTGAGCTGTCGGCCGGGATGGCGCTTGACGATGATTCCTGCGCGTCTGCCAAAGGCAGCAGAAATGCGAGTGTCAGGGCTATGATGGTTTTCATCGTCACTTCTCCAGGGGCCTGTCATTGATTCAGCAGCGAACCGGTGCCATGCGGGCGCGCGGCTGTAACGACATGAAGTCGCCGCGAAGGCGCGTCAGTCTGTCGATGAGCTTCCGGCGCTGGCCTGCGTCTAGTGTCGCGTCCAGTCGCACCAACAGATCCGTAAAGCCGCTGCGTAGTTCGGCCTTTGCGCCCGTCAATGTCGCTGGCATATCGCGGTACTCCACCACCCAGTCGGTCAAGAAGCGCGCGATCCGCTGGGACGATGCGCCGCCGCGCAGCAGGGCGACCAGCCCCCGACGCTTAGCATCACGGTATGCATACCAGTCACGTGGTGACGGCATGGATGCGGTGACGTCACGCACGATGGCGCGCTGGGGGTCGCTCAGGTCGCCGATCCACCATCGCATGTTGTCTTCATAGCGCTCGGCACGTTTGCGTTTGATCTTCGCGGCGTTTCGGGGCGCCTGATCCTCCGCGTCTTCTTCGGCTTCTTTGGCGAAATCGCGCTCCAGCGTGTCGATCTGCGTCTTGTCGAGACCCGCGAGGAGCGGTGCAGCCGCCTCGGCGGCCAGCGTGAAATGGCGGCGATAGATGACCTCGAACTGATCCAACAGGCAGTTGACGTCGGTTCGCGTAAAGCCCTTGCGGGCATCGTTTTGAGCGCTGTCGAAGAATGCGGCGAGGTAGGGCAATTCCTGCTCGCGATGTCTCGCCAGCGCCGCGTCGAGTGTTGGTGACCAGCGCTCCATTTGGGCGCCATCGAGGCCCAGGTAATCGTCCGCATAGCGCTCGATGAAGAAATCTGCCGTGTTGTAGGCGATCTTCATACTGGAACAGGCGGTCAACAACACCGCAACCGCAACGATTGGCAACAGCAGATAGTTTCTTGTCATTCCGACTTGAATGGGGGCACACGCTTGACAGTGCGAGTACTGGCGCAATGTTCCATCAGCAAGAACTCCGAACCGGCCGGTCGTTGCCAGGAGCGCTGATGAAGACCTCGGCACAAGCGCAAGCTGTGGACGAGCGAGCTGGGCGGGATCCAACGCCACATTCGGGAGAGCCGTCGCGAGTTCCCCGTGGAAATTCCCAACTCGGCGATTTGCTGCAATCTTTCCCCCGCTGCAGATGCGTCGTGTGGGTCGGCGTTAGACCACAACGCCGAGGTCCGATCGCCATCCTCGAAGCGGTTGAAGCTGTGGCAGAAATCGGGCTTGCCGGTGATCACTACCTGAGCCGCCCCAGCGGCAAGCGGCAGGTGACTCTGATACAGGCCGAACATTTGTCAGTCGTCGGTGGGTCAATGAACGAGACGCCTGTCGACCCGGCACGTCTACGTCGCAACATCGTGGTCGCGGGAATCAATCTGTTAGCGTTGCGGGCCTGCCGCTTTCGCATCGGTGACGCGGTGTTCGAGGGATCGGGTCTTGCGCACGCCTGTTCCCGGATGGAGGAGGAATTGGGTCCTGGCGGCTACAACGCCATGCGTGGTCACGGTGGGCTCACCGCGCGGGTAATCCGTGGCGGCTTGATCCGCGTCGGCAATTCGGTGAGCTATTTTGATCAGATGGTTGAGCATATGAGTTGACCAGATTGCCGCGGGGCGGGGGCCATAAGGTCGAGCGCACTGGGTACCACCGATGTCTCGGTCAAGGATGTAGGGCTCGCTCATGCTGCTCTCGGACATCCGGTCTACATCAGCTTGAGACATGCCATCTGGGAGACATGCCATCTGGTTCGTCTCGATCCCGCCTTCTGCTACCGGCAATCGCCGCCTGAGGGGAATTCAATTAGCGAACTGACGACCAAATTACGACGGCCGATGCCCGCTCTGGGCGGCTTGCGTGATTGCGCCATGTTCGCTTGGGTCAGCCTCGCGGTTGATGTGGTCGACAACGGCATTCTGCAACATCGCCAGGCGGTCGAGCAAGGCGTTGCTGGCGTTGTCGAGCTGTTCCAGCCTCGCGTCGTCCAGCGCTCCGCCGGCGGCGCGTTTCCGCAGCAAATCCTGTCCGATCTCGTGGACCCGTTCATGCAAGGTGGCGAGATCTTTGAACAATTCCATGTGGCCAAATCGTCGCAGTCCGTCCTCTGCATACCAGCGGCCGAAACAGCATTGATGCGCCTCCAACAGCCTGGGCGCGACATCCGATCCCGCCATGTCCTGTTGGACTATTGCGTTGATCCAACCGCGGTGTTCCGCTTCCATTTTGAGCAGTGACAGGTCTTCGGATAGCCGAGGCTCGGGCATTGTCGCGCCCCATAGAGGCGGATGATGATAGGTCTCCAGCCAAGGAATCAACTGTTCCGGAGGCATGGGATGAGCGATGCCATAGCCCTGGCCCAGTTCGCAGCCGAACCGCAGAAGCATCAGCGCGTGGGCCTCGCTCTCGACGCCTTCGCCGACCACGGTGCGGTTGAAGGCATGCGATAGCCCGATTGCGGCTTCGACCACGCGCAGGTCGTCTTTGTCTTCGAGTATGCCGCGGACGGAGCCCTGATCGATCTTTAGAACCTGTGCCGGGAGATCGCGGAAGTAGGTCGGCGTTGAAGACCCGGTGCCGAAGTCGTCGAGGGCGAACCGGAGTCCGATCGCGCTGCCGCTTCGTATCGCCTTGGTAACCGCCTCGAGATCTCGGAGCACATCATTTTCCAGGATCTCGAGTCCGACCTTGTCGGCACTGATCGTGGGGCGATTCTCGATCGCGGCACCGACGCTGTCGATGAAGCCGTTCTCGACCAGCGAATGGGTCGACACATTCACCTGCAGTTTCAACGAGAAACCTTGTTCGATCCAGCGAGTCAAGTCATCCATGGCCTGTTGCAGGACCCAGCGATCGACCCCTCTGATTAGCTCGTCGCCCTCGATGTCGGGCAGAAAATCACTCGGCGGCAGCAAGCCGCGCTCCGGGTGCTGCCACCGCACCAGCGCCTCGACGCCGTCGACGCGACCATCGCGCATGTCGACGATCGGCTGGTAGAGAAGACGAAGCTCATTCTGATCGAGCGCCTCTTTGATCCGCTGCAACCGGGCCTGCTTTGAGGTGGCGAGGTCGATCGTTGCAGAATCGAAAAAATGGTAGCCGTTGCGTCCACGCAGCTTGGCCATGTACATCGCGTGATCGGCCTGCCGCAGTAGCGTCTCTCCGTTTCGGTTGTCCCTCGGATAGAGCGCGGCACCAAGGCTGGCTGAGATGGTCAATTCGCGCGCACCGATCTTGTATGGAGCGGCAACGGCGCCAAGCAGCCGTGAGACCGTCTGCTCAAATTCATCGACGTCCGCCAGTCCCGTCAACAGCAAGGTGAATTCATCACCGCCCCAGCGCGAGACGGTATCTCCGGCCCGAATCGTACTGTCCAAGCGCTCGGCGATCGCCTTCAGCAACGCATCGCCAGTGGCATGGCCGAGCTCGTCGTTGACCGGCTTGAAATCGTCGAGGTCCAAATAACAAACCGCGATCCAGGTACCATCGCGCTCGGCGACTGCGATGGCCTGTCCCAGACGGTCGAGCAGAAGTCGTCGGTTCGGCAGGCCAGTGAGTGCATCGTAATAGGCCATCCGCTGCAGCGTCGCCTGACTCTGAAGCAACGCCCGCTCTGCTGCCATTTGTTCGCTGACATCGGCGAATACGGCCACAAGTTCACCGCCTGGCAGCTTGAACACATGGTTTTCCACCCAAAGCGCGATGCGGTCATCCTGGTAGCGTGTCGTCTTGTGCGACTCCGCGCGGCCGCTTTGGTACACGCGCTTGAACAGATCGAACAGTCCCATCCCTTCGACATTCGGAAACACATCCCGAACTTTCCGGCCAACCACCTCGTCCGCGTCAAGCTGGGCACTTCGGGCGCCGGCGGGATTGAGCATTCTGAAAACGAAATCTTCGCCGCTGTCGATCGCGTCATAGATCGCGACACCGTCGTGCATTTTTTCGATCAGACCGCGATACAGCGAACTGGCTTTCGCAAGGGCGGCAAGGCCGCGCTTGCGCTGGTCGATGTCCTCGATGACCGTGATGAAATGATCGACCTCTCCATCCTCGCGGCGGGCCACCGCTACAGTCAGATCGACCCAGCAGAAGCTGCCGTCCTTACGTAGGCAACGTTCCTCGATGCGGTCGTTGTCGATTTCGCCGCTCATGCAGCGTTGCAAGAACGCGACCATCGCGCCGCCCTCACGGGGATCCGCGATGTCCGAGAAGGACAACCCGCGCATCTCGTCGAGCGAATACCCAAGGATGTCGCAGAATTTCTGATTGATTCGCAGCCAATGGCCGTCGGTTCCGACTTCGGCGATGCCGACCGCGGCAAGATCAAACGTCGCACGGAAGCGAGCCTCGCTCTCGCGCAAGGCCTGCTCCAAGGTGAGGCGGTCGGTGATGTCGATCCAGGTGGCCACAAGGTATCTGCGGCCCTCCCGCACGATGACCTGATTGTTGACCCGCACGTCGACGACCGAGCCATTCTTGCACCGATGCCTTGTGTCGAACTCGCCTCCGCCAGCGGCGACGATCTTCGCGATGCGTTCCCGGATCTCTTTGTTCGAAAGCTCGGCCTGAATTCTGTCGAGTGCGACGTCGTTGAACTCCGCCCGCGTAAATCCGAGACCCAGGCAGGCCGCGTCGTTGAACTGCAAGAAGCGCAAGGTCTCGGCGTCGATAACCACGAGACCATCCGAGGCCTGGGACACCGCCGCCGCGAAAAATTGGTGCTCTGCTGCCAGTCGGCGGTTTCGCAGCAGCAACAGTACGAACCCGCCTAGGAAGAACGCAGCGAAGATCGATCCGACTGAAGCGATCGGGTATTGATCCCAAAAATCCAGCCAGGCGACACCGGAACTTGGATCTACTACTACAGGTCCCGCAGCTTGAATGACCATTGCATCCTCGGGGTACGGAGCGACGCCTTCGGTTGCGATGGCGACTGTTGTGGCGCTGGCGGAGTGCGCAAATAATGTCCCGGCCAGCAGACAGGCAAATGACCAAAGGCCTCGACCGAGCCTCGCCCGGATCTCGGGGCCAATGGTCCCATTGGTGCGTGTGTTCATTTCGGAGGCAGTTGCCAGGAGCTTTGTCCTTTGGGGCAATCTTGCGGCAGACGGCTTGAGTCTACCGCTCCGATGAAGACCGAAACTGATGAACGATCGCGCGGCGACCACGAGGCGAGTCCAGTTTGGCTCGAGGTCTCCGTAGCGATTGTCGCATACCAACTGGAGGAAACCTGCCAATGCCTTGTTGTTTACCTTTATATAGTTTCCGCGAATCGTGTAAGTGTAGCCTACAGCAGCGTGCGGACTCGTCTATCCAGATCGCCGCCACAGGGGCCGGATTGTCGACAATCTTGTTAGAGAAAGTCGTAACAGGCGTTTGTCTATGGGCGACGGCTGCGCTACCTTTCGCGCGTCGCCAAGACGCAACGGACGCCGGCCGCGGCGATCTTACCTAGCAACCACAATCGGAGGGATGGTATGGCAGATAAGCCAAGCACACAGACGACTTACAAGGCGGAATATGAGCGCTCCATGCGTGACCCCGACGGGTTCTGGGGCGAGGCCGCCGAGGCCGTGCACTGGGACCGGCGCTGGGATCGCGTCCTGGACGATTCGGGAGTGACGCCCGAGGCACCGTTCTACCACTGGTTCTCCGGCGGTCAGCTCAACACCTGCTTCAACGCCGTCGACAGACATGTCGACAATGGTCGTGGCGATCAGCCCGCGATTATCCATGACAGCCCAGTCACCGCGAGCAAGACCGTCATCACCTATGCGGAACTCAAAGATCAGGTTTCGCGCGTCGCGGGCGTCTTGCGGAGTGTTGGGGTGGAGAAGGGCGATCGCGTCATCGTCTATATGCCGATGGTGCCGGAAGCGGCGATTGCCATGCTCGCTTGCGCGCGAATTGGCGCTATCCACTCAGTGGTTTTCGGCGGCTTCTCGGCGCGCGAATTGGCGACGCGTATCGATGATGCGAAGCCGAAGGTGATGGTCGCAGGCTCCTGTGGCATCGAGCCGAGCCGGACGGTGCTCTACAAACCGTTGCTCGACGCCGCCATTGAGCTCGCGGCACACAAGCCTGAACACTGCCTGATCTACCAACGCGAACAAGGCCCCGGGGAACTGATCCCGGGCCGCGACCTGGACTGGGCAGAGGCTGCCGCCAACGCAGTTCCTGCCGAATGCGTGCCGTTGGAGGCGACTGATCCGCTCTACATCCTGTACACCTCCGGTACCACGGGCCAACCCAAGGGTGTTGTCCGCGACAATGGGGGCCACGCGGTCGCCATGCACTGGAGTATGAAGAACATCTACGGCATGGAGCCGGGTGAGGTCTATTGGGCCGCTTCAGACGTGGGTTGGGTCGTGGGCCACTCCTACATCGTCTACGCACCGTTGCTGTACGGTTGCACTACCATCATGTATGAAGGCAAGCCGGTGGGAACACCGGACGCCGGCGCCTTTTGGCGCGTCGTCGAGGAGCATGGCGTCTCGGTGCTGTTCACCGCGCCGACCGCGTTTCGGGCGATCAAGCGGGATGATCCCGACGCCGAGCATCTGAAGCGCTACGACACAAGCAAACTGCGGGCACTCTTCCTGGCCGGCGAGCGTTGCGACCCAGACACGCTGGAGTGGGCCGGCAAGATCCTCGGGGTGCCGGTCGTCGACCATTGGTGGCAGACGGAGACCGGCTGGGCCATCGCCGCCAATTGTCTCGGGATCGAGCAATTGCCCATCAAATCCGGTTCCCCAACCACGCCGGTTCCCGGATATGACGTTCGGGTGCTCGACGATGAGGGTGAGCCGGTAGCGGCGGGTGACATTGGCCGCATCATGATCAAGCTGCCGATGCCTCCGGGCTGTCTGCCGACCCTCTGGAATAACGACGAGCGTTTCGTGCAGTCCTACATGGCCGCGCAGCCGGGCTATTATCTCAGCGGTGACGCCGGATACATCGACGACGACGGCTATGTGTATGTCATGAGCCGCATCGACGACATCATCAACGTTGCAGGCCACCGTCTGTCGACGGGTGGCATGGAAGCGGTGCTTGCCGCACATCCGGACGTTGCCGAGTGCGCGGTCATCGGCGTTGCCGATCAGCTCAAGGGTGAACTACCGTTGGGCCTAGTGGTGTTGAAAGCCGGCGTTGAGCGACCGCAGAAGGACCTCAGCGATGAGATGGTCAAGCTGGTGCGTGAGCAAATCGGTCCGGTGGCGGCCTTCAAGACGGTGCTCGTGGTCGAGCGACTACCCAAGACCCGCTCCGGCAAGATCCTACGCGGCACGATGAAGTCGATCGCCGAGGGTAAGGACTACCGCATGCCCGCCACGATCGACGATCCCGCCATTCTCGCCGAGATCCAGCAGGCCCTATCCGCCGCGGGATTCGCCCACCAATAGGGAAACACTGAGCATTTGGCCATCCTGGCCAAGAATCGGTGCGGAGCCGGAAGACGCCGTCTTCCGGCTCCTTCATGTCCAGTCACTTGAGCGATTGAACCTGGCCGAGGTTTTCCTTCTCAGCAATCGCGTTTGACGAAGCATGATGTTCCAGAAGGCGCTGGATTTTGGTTCGCCTTCGAGGATCACCCGCGGGAGTCCCTGAAGAGCATAGCCTCATCCCGTGACGGCGGGGACGATCTCGAACGCGGATGCAACGACAAGCCAACTGCCGCGCTGTTCGATAGAAGTCGCCCAAGGCGAACGCCGTCGGGCTCACGTATGCTGGCCGGTATCGATAAACGTCCTACCGTTTGCCATGGAAGCATACAGCGTCGTCAAACAGTTGCTGCTACCCCCCGGCATCATCCTGGTGATGCTTGCGATCGGGTTCTTTCTCGTGCGCGGCACCCTGGGGCGTCTGGTGCTATTTGTGGCCTGGTCCCTGCTATTCATGATGAGTCTGCCGGGCTTGGCCGTTCCGTTCATCGGTACGCTTGAGCGCTATCCAGCGCTGGATCCGAGCCGTTTGTCCGCGGTCGACGCGGAAGCCATCGTCGTCCTCGGCGCCACGGTCTACTCCGCCGCTCCCGAATACGGCGGGAATACCGTCGACGGGAATAGCCTTAAGCGTGTCCGTTATGCGGCCTGGTTGCACCGGTACACTGGGCTCCCTGTCTACGTCACCGGTGGCGCTGGTGACAAAGCCCCCGCGCCAGCCATGGTTCGTGTGCTTGAGGACGAATACGGCGTACCGGTGACCGGGGTTGAGCAAGACAGCCGGACCACTTGGGAGAATGCCATGCTGACCGTGCCGTTGCTGCGCGCGGACGGCGTGGGGCGGATCCTATTGGTCACGCAGGCCTGGCATATGCCCAGGGCGGTCGCCGCATTCGAGCGGACCGGTATCGACGTCGTTCCCGCGCCGACCGATTTCGTGCTACGGGAATCTGGCGGGGCCGACGATACCTGGCGCGATCGTTACCGTGACTGGCTGCCCCAGGCCGCAGCATTTCAGCTGAGCTACTACGCCCTCCATGAAAAGATCGGACAGGTCTACTACGATTTGCGCGCCAAGGTCGCCAGCGGGACGCTCTCGTCCCCGTCGGAGAGCGCGGATGTTGGTCGTTGAATGCTGCGATTGCCGCGCGGGCTTCCGTGCCGAGGGCTCCGTCGCGCGCCGGGTGGAATCGAGCAGGAGGACCCAGGTCGTGCTGGCATCGAGCCGGTGGCGGGCCTGACGTGCACTATTGGTCGGTGTAACGAGTTTTATACACAACCAGCCGTCGTGAACTGTGACCCGGTTCCAAATTCTGGCGGAAATCGATTCAATGCCATCTATATTCACGCAAGCTACTGTTTCAAATTGGTTTTCCGACGATGGATAAAATTCGGCCGAGTTAATCTAATCGTCACTTGATCAGGCACTTAGCGTTCAACGCTGGCGTTAATCCACATAGTTATCCACAATTCTTGTCTTGTGGAAGAGCCATGGTCGGCGTTTCGCCTTAGGCAGTTACTCGTTTTGCGAAGAATCGACATGAAGAAACGATTGCAACTAACAATGCACGATGGTCGGTTATCGCCTGCTTCGAGGTCGGGTTGGGAAGGCTTACACCAAGAGTCGATCCGTCCCACGTCGTGCCTAGCCGTCCGACGCAGGTGTTTACCACGGGTCGGTCACCGATGGTCCGCACGCACGTTGGCGCGGCGATCTCTTTAGACGATATCATTCAGACGATCTCATCGATCAGCGCGGCCTTGTTGCCGGCATCGAGGCCGCTCCAGGGGCGAATGTCCTTTTGGTACCGACGCATCACCAGATTTGCTACCAGGCCGCTCCAGCCCGTTTGATGACAAGCGCCGAGTCCTTGACCCGTATCGGCGTGGAAGTATTCGTAGAACCAGAATAGGTCCTTCCAATGCCCGTCAGCGTTGGTCGGGTAGCGACCGTCGAGGGCCGGTACCTGGTGATCGGGCTGAAAGCGGTAGAGGCCCCCCATGCGATCGGCGATCAGACTCGCCACCTCCTTCAAATTTCTGCGCTCGCCGCCGAGGCAAGGCACCTTAACGGTAAAGTCGTCACCCAGAAAACGGTAGTAGCGTTCCAGTGACGCGACAAGTGAGTAGTTGGTTGGCAGCCACACTGGTCCGCGCCAGTTCGAATTGCCACCGAACATGGGCGATGTGGATTCGCCCGGTACGTAGTCGATCAGCGCCTCGCCGATGCCGGGTATCCAACCCAGGTCGCGGTCCGTCGCGTGAATTCGGCTCAGGCTGCGGACGCCGAAGCGCGACAGGAACTGCTCCTCGTCCAATAGCCGCTCCAGGATGCGGGGCAGCATGCTGTGGTCGACAAGCGCCAGCAGCCGCTCGCCGCGTGCGTTCTCCCAATCCGGGCAGGCGCAGACATAGCTGCCGCGGAACAGGCCGCCCTTGTGTTGATCGAGCAGTGCCGCGAAGCGCGGCGCGTGCTCCAGCATGCGTCTATTGACGATTTCCACCGCGAACAGTGGAATCAGGCCCACCCAGGAATACACCTCGATGCGGTGCGTCCCCTGGTCCGGTGTGCGCACGAGATCGGTGAAGAAGCCGATGTCCGGGTCCCAAAGCGATGGTGCGCCGGTCTCTTCGCTGCCCGCAATCGCCTCCGCGATGGACAGAAACTGTTTGTAACAATGGATTGCGATCTCCTCGTAGTCCGGGTCCTGCACGCAGAGTTCCAACGCGATCAGGGTCATCTTAAGCGAGAAGTGTGCCATCCAACCGGTGGCGTCGGCCTGCTGCAGGCTGTAGCCAGGTGGCAGTGGCTTAGATCGGTCATAGACGGAAATGTTGTCCAGACCCAGAAAGCCGCCCTCGAACAGATTGTGTCCGTCTGCGTCCTTGCGGTTGATCCACCAGGAGAAATTCAGCAGCAGCTTATGGAAGACGCGCTGCAGGAAGCCATGATCACCAGCGCCCCGCTGCACGCGCTCCGCGCGGAAGACCTTGATTGCCGCCATCGCATGCACGGGCGGATTGACGTCGCCAAAGTTCCATTCGTAGGCTGGGATCTGACCATTCGGGTGCATGTAGCGGTCCGAGACCATCAGCTCGACCTGTCGCTTGGCGAAGTCAACATCCACCAGCGCCAGTGCGGCGCAGTGATAGGCGAGATCCCAGGCGGCAAACCAGGGGTATTCCCAGGTGTCTGGCATGGAGATGATGTCCTGGGCCTTCAGGTGGCGCCAGTGTTGGTTTCGACCCTGGCGCCGTGCCGCGGGTGGTGGGATCTGATCCCCATCCAGCCAGCGTGCGACATCGTAGTAATAAAACTGCTTACCCCAGATCATCCCGGAGAGGGCCTGGCGGAGAATGCGCGCATCGTTGGCGTCCGCCTCCGGCAGCAGGTGGTCGAAGAACACGGTGGCCTCGGACTGACGCTTTGCCAGGGTCTTCTCGATACCCGCGAAGGGACGCGCAATCGGTTCGGCGCTGAGTAGCAGATCGAGCTGCGCGTGTTGACCGGGCGCGATCTCGAATTGGCTCCACGCGCCGAACTTGGTCCCTGTCAGCGCGGGATTCACCGCGTCCTGTTCGCCGTTGACGATGTGTCGGTGAAAGGCGTCCTTGACATAGCGGGTCCGGTTTTCGGTGTCCCACAATAGCGTGGCGTTTGATTCATTTTCCGTGAATAACGGCCGGCATCGACCGGCGCCGTATAGATGGTAAGCGCCGAGGCTCGGATGCTCGGCGCGCGCCGCCCAACCGGCACCATCAGGGGGATCGATGGCCGCCAAACATGGCGGTCGCGGATCATCGTCCCAGGACCAGGTGTTACGGAACCAAAGTGTCGGTAACAGGTGGATCGTGGCCTGCTGCGGTCCACGGTTCTTGGCATAGATCCGGCAGTAAATCCTGTCCGGTCCCGCCTTGGCGTAAAGCACCTCGACATCCCAGAAGCGCAGCTCGTCGAATGCACCAGTGTCGATCAACTGATAGGGCGCATCGCGACGGCTACGCCTCGCGTTTTCGGCGACCAACGCGTCGTAGGGGAAAGCTCGCTGCGGATACTTGTAGATAAAGCGCAGCCAGCTGTGGCTGGGTGTGGCGTCGCGATAGAAGTACGCCTCCTTGACCTCTTCACCGCGGTTGCCCTGCTTGCCGGTCAGACCGAATGCCCGCTCTTTCAGATACGGGTCGCGGCCGTTCCACAGTGCCAGTGCGAAGCAAAGGCACTGGTGCTCGTCGCAAAGACCGCCGAGCCCGTCCTCGTTCCAGCGATAGGTCCGCGAACGGGCGTGGTCGTGTGGGAAGTAATCCCAGGCCTCGCCATCGGCGCTGTAGTCCTCGCGGACCGTGCCCCAAGCGCGCTCGGCCAAATAAGGCCCCCAAAGATCCCAGTTGGCCTTGCCACTTCGTTGGTCTTCCAGGCGCTGACGTTCGTCATTTTCTTGGGTGTGGTTCATGGTGTCCGGTACAGCTTGGCAAGCAAAAGTAGAAAATCGTCCACGCGTGTTCCCAGAGCCTCAAGCCGTGGCGGGGACCGGACCTGAATTCCGATTGTGGCCGAAACTCGCAAAACTGGCCGGAAATCAGAACAAGACGGGCGTCGTAACCTCAGCGATGCTCTTCAAAGTAGAGTCGAAACGCTTCCGCGGACATTGGCCGGCCAAACAGGTAACCCTGAGCCATCGCGATTCCGACATCGCGCAGGGCGCTCGCCTGAGCTTCGGTCTCCACGCCCTCTGCGATAATGCCCAGGTTGCTTGATCTTGATAGCGCCGACAGATTAACCAGCCAATCTGGGACCACGCCATCGTTCCCAATCTGTCTAATCAATGCACCATCGATTTTGACGATGTGCACCTTGCAACGAGATAGCACAATCGCGTTGGTCGCCTCCATGTCCATATCGTCAAGCGCGATCGTCACCCCTCGCATCGCCGCCATGTCCAGTGCTTTCAGACCCAGCCGGTCCGGAATGCTGCGCTCCGTGATCTCCATGACCAATTGATCGATCACGTCCCCTAGCCCGGCCTTCCGCACGGCATATTCCAGCCCGCCACGCCCGAGAATTTCGGGGGGGACGTTGATGCTCATCGAAGCGCGTGGATTGCCATGCAGCCAGTCGCCGAGTTCTTCGGCGAATCGCTCGATCACCCAATAGGTCAGCGCACCGGACAGCGGTGTGTCCTCAATCAACGGGATGAACTCGCTAGGAGGTACGATGCCGGACGCGCGCCGCCATCGCACCAGGGCCTCCGCGCCAATACAGCATCCCTTGTCAAGTTCGACGATTGGCTGGTACTCCAAAAACAACTCGTCGTTAAGTATTCCCTTCTCGAGCGCTTCGAGTTCAATCATTGAGTATCGTCCTGTCCCAAGGCCGTGAGGCCGTTTAGCATCGATGCCTGCACGCGGTGAGCGGAGGGACGATGCCCTGAAGCGTGGCGACTAGCGGGCCCAAGACTTTCCCGCATCCGGCGCGACCTTCGGTACGTGCTTCCAAGTAAATCCAATTCCGTGCGAAATCACTCCTTCAACGTCTGATACGAGAGGATACCCTCGGCGCGTGCGTTCTGCGCCGCGGGGCAAGAACGAAGGATGTTTGCGACGGGTAGTGATTGTAGACCAACGCATTGCATGTGCGAGTGTCCGCGCGGTCGTCTTTCGCAACACAGCCGGAATCTCTCGCCACTGGTCGCGCGGCGTCGGCGAGAGCCCCGGACAACAAGGGTCGTCTTCGACGCGGGTCAATCGGTCGATTGGATTCGACCTGTCTGTCGAAGGGTATGCGTCAGCTTAGCGGCGTTTATACGCAACGGTTCAATCACGTCTGCAACCGCAGCGGCCATGTCTTTCAAGCGCGCTACCAGGCGATCCTGGTGCAAAAGGACGCCTACCTGCTGGAGCTCTCGCGCTACGCGGTGCTCAATTCGGTGAGGGCGCAGATCGTGCGATCGGCGAGCGACTGGCCGTGGAGCAGCTATCGCGCAATGACGGGCGAAGCACCCGAGTGGCTGCAGACGCGTGCGGTCCTGGCGGGTTTCGAGGAGACGCAATCCAAGGCCATCGAGCACTACGCTCAGTTCGTTGCCGAAGGTCAGGGCCCAGCGCAACGACGCCATTGTCGTCGCCTATCGAAGCAGCGGGTATACGCAGCGGGACATCGGAGATCATCTCGGCCGGCACTATTCCCAGATCAGCAAGATCATTCATGCGGCCGACTTGGTGCGGTGTGAGGAAAAAGGGTAGACCCTGCGCTCGCTGTCCGCGGGCGGGTCGGACTCCATGGCAGAGACGGCCCACAGCGCCAGTGTCGGGGCGCCCTTGAGCCGTTTGGGTTGTGAGTGCTTTTTGATGCAGCCCCAACGAATCAGCACCGCGCTGAAACATGTCGCGAATTGTGTACTCTGTCAGGCAGGGTCGCCTGTTGTTGTGATCCAGATCTCAACGCATATCAATCCCCATCGGTGTTGGCACGTACGCAGCGCCACGATGCGCACGGTCAACATCTGCCCGCCGTCGAGCTGGTGCCATATCGCGGGGTTGTCCGGGCTTCGGATGCGGTCGAGTCTGTGGCACTGCGCGCAGACGCGCATGGCGTGGGGGTTGCGGCGCTTTCGATTGGGGAATCAGGGGCCGTCATTGGCCCCGAACGAGGTTTTGCCGGTGCTGGCATTTGAGTGCTGCGAGCATGAACCGATACCTTCTGATGGCTGGGTGCGATCCATCTGGCGCGGGTCTATGGAGTGCGAAAATGGAACTGCGCTGGCGAGTATTTCTAGGGGCAGGGGTACTTCGTCTCAACTGTGGGACGGGACAAGTAGGTCGTGCGGCCGTGAATCCGACAGCAGTAGTCACAGGTTCCGCGTCTGGTCAACCCAACGTTCCGCGCTGAATGATGCGTCGGCTTCAGCTACCAAGGCTGTCGAGATCGAGCTGCACGGCGTCGAAAGGGAGGACGGCGATGGTGTCCTTGTCGGATGCCTCGGCGAGTAAACGCCATTCCCCGCTCTCCAGCGCATAGGCCTCGAGGATTCGGCGCTTCGGATCAACGAGCCAGGCATAGGTCACGCCCCAATGGGCGTAGATCGGCATCTTGACCTCGCGGTCCTTGCTGGCCGTGGACGACGACAGGATTTCGCAGACCCTGTCCGGGACGACCTCGAAGCGGTGGCCTTCCGGGATCTGCGGCATGCGTTCCCTGCGCCAGCCTGCCAGGTCCGGTACGGCGACCTCTTGGTCGCGGTCGAAGTGCAGTTCGGGCTCGACGATGATCCACCAGCCCCCTGGGCCTCCTCGGCCTTTTCCGAAGGGTGCCCCGATTTCGATCTGAAGGTTGGACTCGGTCAGCGCATGGAGGCCCGCCGGTCGCGGTTGCGTGTGTAGCTGTCCATTGAGGATTTCACCGGTCAAGCCCTCGGGCAGGGCTTCGAGTTGCTCGTACAGTGTTTGCCTGTGGGCATGTTGCATGGCTGTTGCCTATACGGCGGTCTTTGTTCGCACCACGAAGCACACGAAGTGTCGTCTCGTCAGCTTCGTGCCCTTCGTGTCTTCGTGGTGAGTATCGTGCACACGATCTCATGTGCCGAGCTTCTCGACCAGCTTGCAGTCGGGTTGCGGTGCGCTGATGATGAGTTGGACCTTGGCCTGGTGCTGGTCCATTGGGTTTAGGGCGTAGTCGAGCAGCTCAGCGAGCGGTGCGAACATCCTCGGGCGCCAGGGCCTGGAGCTCGGTGTCGAAGACAGCGCCCTGGGGGAGTTTGAGTCCGCTGACCTCCAGGTAGTGGATGGTGGATTTGAGATAGTGGTTGGTGGATTTGCCGCCGCTCTTGCAGATCTGGGCGAGCGATATCGGCAAGGGCAGTAGCCCCTTGCGGCCGTCGCCACCGCCGAGTCGTATGTCGATGGGCTGTTTGGTGAGCAATCCGCGCTTGCTGGCTTCCAGCGTGGTGACAATCTTGCGTTTGGGGCTGACCGTTATCGGCGCGCGAGTGCTCCCTTTCCAACCGTTGAGATTCGCCCTCATAGGCCTTGGCGATGACGCTTGGTGCGTTTTTTCGGTGGCTTCGCCGTCGGGCTGTGTTGGTGGCGAGATCTCGTGCGGGCGCTTGGTCAATAGCATCGCGTCGTCATCGTAGCCCAGCAGCCGCTGGGCGCCCGGTGGCAAGACAGGTACCGATCCCCTCGCATGCTCGACACGTCGTTGCCGCTGGACTCCACCAGTGCTTGGTACTACCGCGTGCTCTCACGCGAAGATAGTTCGAGTTGCATGCGTGCGGTGACGTCGCGATTGATTCCGCGGCGGCCCAGG
The DNA here is from genome assembly GCA_049670525.1 of Thiohalocapsa sp. Classification (GTDB taxonomy): domain Bacteria; phylum Pseudomonadota; class Gammaproteobacteria; order Chromatiales; family Chromatiaceae; genus Thiohalocapsa. The sequence goes on from JBATTL010000327.1 coordinate 17,229, forward strand.
TTCCGACCGTCCTCCGCGATCATGGGGCCACATAGGTGCTCGATCCATCGCTCGTTCCCGTCACGAGCGCGGATGCGGAAGAGCAGTGGCTCGTGATCTCGGCCATGTTGCGGCGGGCCGGTCAGGTGCTGCTTCCAGCGATGGAAATCATCGGCGTGAATGATACGTTGGAGCAGTTCGAGATCGCTGGTGAACTCGATCGCGCTGTAGCCTGTCGTTTCGATGCAAGCTGGTGAGACGTGGATGAGTTCCCCGTCGGCGCTCAGCCAGAAGTCCCACTCCGGGCTGAAGTTGGCGAGCGCGCGATAGTGTTCCTCGCTACGTTCCAAACGGTCGTAGGCGTTGCGCAGCGTGTCGCGTTGTCGTACCCCGTCTGTGCGGTCGACGATGACG